>NZ_JBNCAQ010000049.1:0-65326 GCF_049808595.1 Streptomyces aurantiaciflavus
CCCCGCGCCCCCCCCGGGGGGGGGCGGCGCCCGCCCCCCGGCAACCCCCGCGGCCACGCCGGCCCCTGCCCCTACTCCCAGTCCCGCTCCTGCTCCCGCCCAGGCGGCCGCCGCCTACGCACCCCCCGCCGGCGGCCTCGACCCCCGCACGCTCTGGCCCAACATCCTGGAGGCGGTCAAGAACCGCCGCCGCTTCACCTGGATCCTGCTCAGCCAGAACGCCCAGGTCGCGGGCTTCGACGGCACCACCCTCCAACTCGGCTTCGTCAACGCCGGCGCCCGCGACAACTTCGCGAGCAGCGGCAGCGAGGACGTGCTGAGGCAGGCGCTGACCGAGCAGTTCAACGTCCAGTGGAAGATCGAGGCGATCGTCGACCCGTCCGGCGGCGGCTCGGCGCCCCCGCCGACCGGCGGCTTCGGGGGTTCCCCGGGCCCGTCCGGCCCCGCCGGTTTCGGCGGAGGCGGCGCCCCGGCCGGCGGCTACGGAAACCCGGGCGGCTACGGCGCCTCCGGGGGGTACGGCAACTCCGGCGGTTACGGCGGTGGCGGTACGGCATCCCAGCCGGCGCCCGCGCCCGCGCCGACCGCTCCCACCCCGGCCCCGGCTCAGTCCACGCCCCCGTCGGCCCCCGCCCCCGTCTCCACCCCCACCCCCGCACCCTCCTCCGCTCCGGAACACGTGGCCCCCGAGGACGACATCCCCGAGGACGACGACCCCGACCTCAACGAGAGCGCGCTTTCCGGCCACGAACTGATCGTGCGGGAGCTGGGGGCGACGGTGGTCGAGGAGTTCACGAACGAGTAGGGGGCGAGCACACGGCTTTGGAGGAACGCACAGCTTCCCGACTCCGCCCCCTTCGGAAGCCCGCACAAAGCACCGCACGCCCAGCCGGTTAGGCTGACCCCCGTGAACGTCCTCGTCATCGGCAGCGGCGCCCGCGAACACGCCCTGTGCCGCTCACTGTCCCTCGACCCCGCCGTCACCGCGCTGCACTGCGCCCCCGGCAACGCCGGCATCGCCGAGGTCGCCGAGCTGCACCAGGTCGACGCCCTCGACGGCGGAGCCGTGTCCGCGCTGGCCGGGGAGCTGGGCGCCGACCTCGTCGTCGTAGGCCCGGAGGCCCCGCTCGTCGCCGGGGTCGCCGACGCCGTGCGTGAGGCGGGCATCCCGGTGTTCGGCCCGTCCAAGGAGGCCGCGCAGCTGGAAGGCTCCAAGGCGTTCGCCAAGGACGTGATGGCCGCGGCCGGTGTGCCGACCGCCCGCTCCTACGTCTGCACCACCCCCGACGAGGTGGCCGAGGCCCTCGACGCCTTCGGAGCCCCGTACGTCGTCAAGGACGACGGCCTGGCCGCCGGCAAGGGCGTCGTCGTGACCAGCGACGTCGAGGCCGCGAAGGCGCACGCGGCCGCCTGTGAGCGTGTCGTCATCGAGGAGTTCCTCGACGGCCCGGAGGTCTCCCTCTTCGCGGTCACCGACGGCGAGACGGTCGTCCCGCTCCAGCCCGCGCAGGACTTCAAGCGCGCGCTCGACGGCGACGAGGGCCCCAACACCGGCGGCATGGGCGCGTACTCCCCGCTGCCCTGGGCCGACCCGAAGCTGGTCGACGAGGTCCTGCAGACCGTGCTCCAGCCGACCGTCGACGAGATGCGCCGCCGCGGCACCCCCTTCTCCGGCCTGCTCTACGCCGGACTCGCGATCACCAGCCGGGGCGTGCGGGTCATCGAGTTCAACGCCCGCTTCGGCGACCCGGAGACCCAGGTCGTCCTGGCCCGCCTGAAGACCCCGCTCGCCGGGCTCCTGATGGCCGCCGCCACCGGCAACCTCGCCGACCTCGCGCCCCTGCGCTGGAGCGACGAGGCGGCCGTCACCGTGGTCGTCGCCTCGCACAACTACCCGGGCACCCCGCGCACCGGCGACCCGATCACCGGACTCGACGAGGTGGCCGCCCAGGACGCCCCGTACGCGTACGTCCTGCACGCCGGCACCAAGCGCGACGGCGAGGCGGTGGTCAGCGCGGGCGGCCGCGTCCTGTCCGTCACGGCGACCGGCAAGGACCTCACTCAGGCCCGTGAGCGGGCGTACCGCTCCGTCGCACGGATCGGTCTCGACGGCTCCCAGCACCGTACGGACATCGCGGCGAAGGCGGCGGGCGCGTAGGACGCCTGGGACACGCCCACGCCGAGGAACAGGTTGCTGAACAGGCTGCTGAACAGGCTTTTGAGCAGGCCCCGGGTCCCCAAGGGGACCCGGGGCCTTTCCCTTGCCCACCGTCATCCACCTCTCCCCAAAGCCATTCCATCGAGTGAGCGGTGTCCCATCCGGCTGACGGGCGTCGAAGGGCCAACTAGGGTGCGGCGCAAGCGTTCCGGCACTTGGCCCATCGGCATTGCGATGTCAGTGGCGGGTGCCACAGTGGGGGAGTGAGCAGGACCAGCAGAGTCAGGACATCCAGGACTGCCGGGAGGGGATGAGGTCCGGAGGTGACCGGTATGGGAATGGAGGCGGGCGCACAGGCCGCACGGGCCCGGGCGCTGGGTGTGCTGCGTATCCGCAACCGGGCGCTGGCGGTCGCGCTGCTGCCCGCGGCGGCCGCCGTGATCCTGCTGGCGGGCGGTTCCACCGAGCACCTCATGGGCTCCGGCTGGGACGTCGCCCGCTGGACCGTCTCCGCGCTCGCGTTCCTCGTCCTGCTCGCCGCCGGTGTCGTCGCCCTGGTCGTCGCCCGTGCTCGCCCCGCCGTCAGCCCCACCGTCGCGATCGCCGAGAGCGCGGCCCCCGACCTGTACCGGATGGTGCGCGACCTCGCCGACCGGCTCGACGTCCCCGCGCCCTCCGCGATAGCGCTCACCCCGGACTGCGACAGCTGGCTGGAGGACCGCACCCACCCGGCGCACGGCCCGCCCGCGCCCCGGGACGGCGACGAGATAGCCGGCCCGGGCCTTGCCCACCGGCACCCGCATCGTCGTTCGCATGCCGCGCCCGTCCTCGTCATCGGGTCCCCGTTCCTGTGGTGGATGCGCGTGGGCGAGCTGCGCGCCGTCCTCGCACCGGTCGTGGCGGGTACGGGACCCTCCGCACACCCCGACATAGCGGCGGCCCGGCGGTTCGTGCGGGGGCTGGACGCCGCGGTGGCCGTCTCCGCCGACCGCGGCCGCTGTCCGGGCGTGCGCCTGGTCTGCGCCGGCATCGGCTGGGTCGCTCGGCTGCTCCTGCGCGGCTGCCAGGTCCATGCGGCGGAGATGGAGCGGGGGGTGGCCGCGGCGGCCGCCGAGCGTGCACAGGCTGTGGATTACGGACTGCGGATCGTCGCGCAGGAGCAGGTGGGCCTGGCGTACGCGGGCTGGGACCGCCTCCTCACGCGCGTGGCGCTGCCCGCCTGGCGGATGGGCCGCTGGCCGTCCCGGCTGGACGCGGGCGTCGTCGCGGCCCTCACCGAACTGTCCCGACGTGACCGGCTGGCCGAGGGCTTCGCCTCCCGCCTCGGAGAGCGCCCCGCCTGCGACCTCCTCGAAGAGCCCGGCGCGGTCGACGAAGCCGCCTCGCTCCTCGCCGCCCGCCTCTTCCACGGCGGCCCCCCTGAGCCCGGCCCCGGCTGGTCCCCGGTGGACTGGCGGGAGTACCCGGACGAGGTCGTGGACCGCAAATGGCGCACCGACGCGGCCCGCCTCCACCGCGTCCTCGACGCCCTCGGCGTCCGCCGCGCCCCCGACCCCGCGACCCAGGCCCCCGACGGCCCGACACTGGCCCGGGTACTGGACCACCTGACGGGAGCGGCGGGCACGCCCTGCACAGCCCCCACCTGGGCCGAACACCTCCACTCGGCCGCCCTCCTCCCGGAGGCGGCCCTGGACCCGTCGGCGCCCGGAGAGGCCCCGGACGCGGCGACCTCGAAGGCCTCGGAGGCCCTGGATGTCCCGGCCACTGCAGAGGCGTCGAAGTCTCCGGCGACCATGGACGCCCCGGCCGCCACGGACGCCCGGGAGGTCCCGGAGAGCTTGGACGACCCGGAGGCCGTGGGCGCCACGGAAGCTTTGGGTGCCCGGGCGTCCCTGGATTCCCCGGAGGCCCAGGACGCGCGGAACGCCCAGGCGACTGGGCAGGCGCCGAACCCCCCGGAAGCTCCGAGGGACGTGGACACCGCGCAAGCTCCGGATGGCTTGGAGGCCCAGGACGCGCGGAACGCCCAGGCGACTGGGCAGGCGCCGAACCCCCTGGAAGCTCCGAGGGACGTGGACACCGCGCAAGCTCCGGATGGCTTGGAGGCCCAGAACGCGCGGAACGCCCAGGCCACTGGGCAGGCACCGACCACCCTGGAAGCCCCGAGGGACGTGGACACCGCTGCCTCTGATGCTCCGGCGCCCCCGAGCCCTGCGGAGACTCCGAAGTTCCCTGAGACCCCCATAGCCTCACCGGCCCCGACCGCCCCCGCACCCACGACGACCGAACCCCCGACCGCCGCGCAGCCACCCCCCGCGCCCTCAGCCCCCACCGCCCCGCCCCTCGAAGACCTCGCCCCCTCCGCCCACGAGGCCGAGGACACCGGCGCCGCCGACCTCGCCCCGAACCCCCGCAGCGCCGCCCTGGCAGCCCGTCTCGGTGCCGAGCTGGCCCGTGAGGAGAGCGAGGCCGTGCCCTCGACCCCCGTCGGCCCGGCGACGCCCGGCCAGGGACTCGACGCGGGTGCTCTGTGGGACGGAGGCGCGCTCCCCCTCTTCCCGCTCCAGCCCCCGCGCACCGACCGTGAGCTTCTCACCGACCACGTCACGGCGATGGTCTGCTGCGCCGCGATGGACACCGTGGGAGCCACGCCGGGCCTCGACTGGCTCGACGGCCCGACCCTCCTCGTGGACGGCGTGCGCGTGACCGACCTGACGCCCCGCGTCCTCAGCCTGGTCGAGGACGGCGACGCGGCCCCGCTGCGCAGCTGGCTGGTGGAGCTGGGGATACGCCCGGAGAAGCCGGTACGCCTCGGCTGAAGCGGCTCCCAGCGGCTCCCAGCGGCCTCAGGGCCCCGGTCGGCCCCAGGGGCCCCGACGGTCCCGGCGCCCCAGGCACCCGGCGCACAGGCCCGTCGGCCCGCCGACTTCGCGACCGCGGCACCAGGCGAACCCGCCACCACACCCATACCGGATCACCCAGTTCCACTTTCAGCCAATTCGCAACGAATAGTGACTGTCTGCGCGCGTTATGTGATGTGCTGGGATCGATCGCGCCCATGGCATGGGCGTGCGACATAGGACAAACACACGAACGCCACGTTCCACCAGGTCACCAGCGCACCGCAGGCAACAGCCCGGGCAACGACCCACGGGGGCCAAAGGGAGGGGAGCACCATGGGGCAGAACCGCATCCGCCGATGGGAGTCGGGAGCGCTGGCGCATGCCGTGACGGACCCCTTCGGACAGGGCCCCGTCCCCTGGCTGCGCGGCACCGAGACGTACTTCGACGACGCCGCAGGCCAGGTCGTCCCCTGGTACGTCGACCCGGCTCCCGCCCCGGCCCCGGAAACCCCCCGGATCCCCTCCCCCCGAACCGCCGGAGGCCCCCGCTCCGCCGACGACGTCCGCCGCCAGATCAAGGGCTTCGTCTCCACCGGCGCGGTCGCCCCCGGTGACGCCGTCGACTTCCACATCACCGTCGACCCGCCCCAGGAATTCAGCGTCGACATCTACCGCATCGGCCACTACGACGGCGACGGCGCAGCCAAGATCACGACCAGCCCGCGCCTGTCCGGCATCGTCCAGCCGCCGCCCCTGACCGCCGACCGCACGGTCTCCTGCCACCACTGGTGGCTCTCCTGGCGCCTGCAGGTCCCGTCGTACTGGAACGTCGGCGCGTACGTCGCCGTCCTCACCACCGCCGACGGCTACCGCTCCCACATCCCCTTCACCGTCCGCGACAGCCGCCCCGCCGACCTGCTCCTGCTGCTCCCCGACATCACCTGGCAGGCGTACAACCTCTACCCGGAGGACGGCCGCACCGGCGCCAGCCTCTACCACGCCTGGGACGAGAACGGCCGCCTGCTGGGCGAGGCCGACGCCGCCACGACCGTCTCCTTCGACCGCCCGTACGCCGGAGCCGGCCTCCCCCTCCACGTCGGCCATGCCTACGACTTCATCCGCTGGGCCGAGCGCTACGGCTACGACCTCGCCTACGCCGACGCCCGTGACCTGCACGCCGGCCAGATCGACCCCACCCGCTACCGGGGCCTGGTCTTCCCCGGCCACGACGAGTACTGGTCGCAGGCCATGCGCCGCACCGCCGAACTCGCCCGCGACAGCGGCACCTCGCTGGTCTTCCTCTCCGCCAACACCCTGTACTGGCAGGTGGAGTTGGGCCCGTCCCCGTCCGGCGTCCCCGGCCGCCTGCTGACCTGCCGCAAACGCAAGGGTCCCGGCCGTTCCGTCCTCTGGCGCGAAATCGACCGCGCGGAGCAGCAGTTGATCGGCATCCAGTACGCGGGCCGGGTTCCCGAACCGCGCCCGCTGATCGTCCGCAACGCCGACCACTGGCTGTGGGAGGCGACCGGCGCCCACGAGGGCGAGGGCATCGAGGGCCTGGTCGCGGGCGAGGCCGACCGCTACTTCCCGCGCACCCCGCTCCCGCCGCACGAGGAGCGCACCCTCCTCGCCCACTCCCCGTACACCGACAGCGAGGGCGTCCTGCGCCACCAGGAGACCTCCCTCTACCGCGCTCCCTCCGGTGCCCTGGTCTTCGCCTCCGGCACCTTCGCCTGGTCGCCGGCCCTGGACCGCCCCGGCCACGTCGACCCCCGCATCCAACGCGCCACGGCGAACCTCCTGGACCGCATCTGCAAGCGGGATTGAGGGCCCCGCCCGCGCAACCGACGGCGCCTGCCTGCGGCCGGCCGACCCTCTGTCCGTGATCAATCCCGATGTACGGGACAATCAAGCCACAGGCCCGCCCGTCTCCCACCACCACCCCATACGAGCCCTGCGGGCCTCCCTTTTGATTCAGACCGCGGGGAGGAACCGTGTCCGGATTCGTAGAGAAGCCCGAGCCTGTCGAGGTCCCGGGCCTGGTGCATCTGCACACCGGCAAGGTGCGTGAGCTGTACCAGAACGAGGCGGGCGACCTCGTGATGGTCGCCAGCGACCGCACGTCCGCCTTCGACTGGGTGCTGCCCACCGAGATCCCCGACAAGGGCCGCATCCTCACCCAGCTCTCCCTGTGGTGGTTCGACCAGCTCGCCGACCTCGTCCCCAACCACGTCCTCAGCACCGAGCTGCCCGCCGACGCCCCCGCCGACTGGGCCGGCCGCACCCTCGTCTGCAAGTCGCTGCGGATGGTCCCCGTGGAGTGCGTGGCCCGCGGCTACCTCACCGGCTCGGGCCTGGCCGAGTACCAGCAGAGCCGCACGGTCTGCGGCCTCGCCCTCCCCGAGGGCCTGGTCGACGGCAGCGAACTCCCCGCCCCGATCTTCACCCCGGCCACCAAGGCCGCCGTCGGCGACCACGACGAGAACGTCTCCTACGAGGAGGTCGCCCGCCAGGTCGGCGCGGACACCGCCGTCCAGCTGCGCCAGACGACCCTCGCCGTCTACGGCCGGGCCCGCGACATCGCCCGCGACCGGGGCATCATCCTCGCGGACACCAAGTTCGAGTTCGGCTTCGAAGGGGAGACGCTCGTCATCGCCGACGAGGTCCTCACCCCGGACTCCTCCCGCTTCTGGCCGGCCGACCGGTGGCAGCCGGGCCGCGCGCAGCCGTCGTACGACAAGCAGTTCGTGCGTGACTGGCTGACCTCGGGCGAGTCCGGCTGGGACCGCGCGAGCGAGCAGCCGCCGCCGGCGCTGCCGCAGCACATCGTGGAGGCGACCCGCGCGAAGTACGTCGAGGCCTACGAGCGTCTGACGGGCACGAACTGGGCGTAGGGACGGACGAGACAAGCCCCCCGGCAGAAGCCGGGGGGCTTGATCAAGAGCGGACGACGAGGCTCGAACTCGCGACCTCAACCTTGGCAAGGTTGCGCTCTACCAACTGAGCTACGTCCGCAGTGCGCCGTGGCGCGAGAGCAACTATACCCAACCCCGCTCGCGTGCGAGCCGCACCGCCGCGTGCCGGTTCTCGGCACCGAGCTTGGACACGGCCGACGAGAGGTAGTTCCGCACGGTTCCCGGGGACAGCGCGGCCCGCTCGGCGATCTCCGCGACGGGCGCCCCGTCGGCCGCGAGTTCGAGCACCTCGGCCTCGCGCGCGGTCAGCGGCGAGTCCCCGGCGGCGATCGCGTCGGCGGCCAACTCGGGATCGACGTAACGGTTCCCGGCGTGCACGGTACGGATGAGCTCCGCGAGCCGTTGCGCGCTGACCGTCTTCGGGACGAACCCGCGCACACCCGCCGCAAGCGCCCGCTTCAGATGTCCGGGCCGGCCGTGACTGGTGACGATCAGCACCTTGCAGGCAGGCAGTTCGGCCCGCAGCGATGTGGCGACCTTCACACCGTCGGCGCCCGGCATCTGCAGATCCAGGACGGCGACGTCCGGCGCGTGCGCCCGTGCCATCGCCAGCGCCTCGGGCCCGGTGGCCGCCTCGGCGACGATCACCAGATCGTCCTCCAGCGAGAGCAGCGCGGCCAGCGCCCCCCGGATCAGATGCTCGTCGTCGGCGAGCAGCACGCGCACGGTCATGCGGTGACCTCACCCACCACAGCCGTCTCCCGCAGCGGCACCTCGGCCACCACCCGGAACACCCCCGCCCCGGCGAAGCCCGCCTCCAAGGTCCCCTCCACCCCCGCCAGCCGCTCCCGCAGCCCCGCGAGCCCGGACCCGCCGCCCGCACCACCGCCTCCTGCCTCGGAGGCCCCGTCGTTCTCCACTGTCAGCACCACAAGCCCCTCCGTCACCCGCAGTCCCACCGAACACCGTGCGGCGTCCCCGTGCCGCAGCACATTGGTGGTCGCCTCCCGCACCACCCAGCCGAGCGCCGACTGCACCTCGGCGGGCAGCCCGTCGGCCTCCCCGCGCACCTCGCACTCGATCCCGGCCGCCGTCAACACCCCTTGCGCACCGGCCAGTTCGACCCCGAGGTCGGCCTCCCGGTAGCCCCGTACGACGTCCCGCACCTCGCGCTGCGACTCCTGCGCGATGCGCTGCACCTCGATCATCTGCTCCACGGCCTCCGGCCGGCCCCGCCGGGCGAGTTGCACGGCCAGCTCGCTCTTCAGCGCGATCACCGCCAGGTTCCGTCCCATCACGTCGTGCAGGTCCCGCCCGAACCGCAGCCGCTCCTCGGCGACGGCGAGCCGGGCTTCGACCTCGCGGGCCCGCTCCGCCTCCCAGAGCACCGACAGCGTCCAGGCGCCGCAGCGCGAGGCGAGCAGGGAGAACGCCGTACCGAAGGCCGTCACCACGCCGATCATGAGGATGCGCAGGGGATCCGGGTCGGCCACGCCGAACACGGCCATGAGCAGCACGGCCAGCACGGCGGAGCGGCGCAGGAACACCCGGATGGGGATCATCAGCCCGTACAGCAGTCCGAAGGGCAGCAGGGCGGCGCCGATGGAGAGCCTGATCGTCACCGGGTCGGTGCCGTCGAGCGCGGCGAGCCCCAGATCCAGCGCCAGCCCGACGCCCAGCAGGACAGCGGCGCCGTTCAGGGCCCGGGGCGGGAGTTCGGCGCGGCCCAGGTAGTGGTCGAGCACGGGCCGGGTGAGCCGGTTGGCCTCCGCGCACTGCAGGGCGCCCACCAGCAGGAGGAGGCCGCCGACGACCATCGGCACGGGGCGGCGGTCGAGCCCGCCCACCAGCGGCATCGCGAGCCAGGCGAGGGAGAAGAACCAGGTCGTGGCGTACCAGGTGATCACACTCTGCAGCTCGACCCGTTCGGCCTTGCTGCGGTCCCGCCAGTGGCGCCGCTGCCACCCCCGTATCCGGCCGAACATCGTTCCCCTCCCGTACCTTGCCCCCGGCGTGGTCAGCGCCGCGGTTCCCACCGGAACCACCGCCGTACAGCAAACACCGCCAGCACGGTCCAGGCCAGCGCGGTCGCCAGGTCGCCCACGGCGTCGTAGGCCGACAGGTCGCCGGTCCAGCCGGCGCGGACCAGAGTGATGACCGGGCTCAGCGGCAGCAGTTCGCAGACGGAGGCGGCCTGGTCGGGCAGCAGTTCCAGGGGGACGGTGACCCCGGAGGCCACCATGGAGACCAGGACGAACGGCAGGGTGGTCACCTGCGCGCTCTCCACGGTCCGCGTCACGCTCGCCGTGACCGCCGCCAGCGCCGCGCACATCACCAGTCCCAACAGCACGGCCAGGACGGCGAGATGGGGCGCCTCGGGGGCCGGCACGTCGAGGAAGACCGTACAGCCCACCGCCAGTACCAGGCACTGCACGAGGCCCATGGTGAACACCGGCAGCGCGGATCCGGCGACGACCTCGGCGTCCCGCAGCTCACCGGTGCGCAGCCGCTTCAGCACGAGTTCCTCGCGCCGGGCGGTGTAGATGCCGGTGAGCGCCCCGTACACGCCGAACAGCAGCGAGAACCCGATCGCGGCGGGCAGCAGCACCAGCCCGACGGTGAGCCCGGAGTCCTCGATGTCCATGTCGTCGACCACGGGCCGCAGGCTGAACGGCAGCCCGAGCGGCACCAGCACGGCCGCGATGAGCGTGGCCTTGCTGCGCCCGAGCAGGGTGAGCTCGGCGCGGGCGAGCGCGGCCATCCGGCTCGCCGGGGTGGTGACCGAACCCTTGACCATGGCGCCGCTCATGCCGCGACCTCCCGCTCCGAAGCCTTCTCCGCCGCGTCCCGGGCGATCCCCAGGAACGCCTCCTCCAGCGAGGCCGACCGCACGTCCAGCCCCTTCAGTTCGACCCGGGCCCGGTCGGCCCACACCAGCAGCCCGGTGGCCGCCCGCTGCAACTCCCGCGTCCGCAGCCGCACGAGGCGGCCCTCGACCTCGTGGTCGCACACCCCCAGCTCGCCGAGCGGCGGCAGATCGCCCACGAAGTACCCCTCGGGCAGCTGGAAGGAGATCCGCGACGGCTGCGCGGCGGTCACCTCGGCGGGCGTCCCGGCGGCGGCGATGCGCCCCTGGTGCAGGATGGCCAGCCGGTCGGCCAGGCCCTCCGCCTCCTCCAGGTAGTGCGTGGTCAGCAGTACGGTCGTCCCGGCGTCGCGCAGGGCCCGCACGAGGTCCCAGGTGTCCCGGCGCCCCTCGGCGTCCAGCCCGGTCGTCGGCTCGTCGAGGAACAGCACCTCCGGCTTCCCGAGCAGCGCCAGCGCCAGATCCAGCCGCCGCCGCTCACCCCCGGACAGCTGCTTCACCCGTACGTCGGCCTTCCCGGCCAGCCCGACCAGCGCCAGCGCCTCCCCGACGGGCCGCGCCCCGCTCACACAGCCCGCCCACATGCGGGCGGTCTCCTTGACGGTCAGCTCGGAGGGGAAGCCGCCCTCCTGCAGCATCACTCCGGTGCGCGGCCTGACGACGGCCCGCTCGGCGTGCGGGTCGTGGCCGAGGACCCGGATCCGG
The DNA here is from genome assembly GCF_049808595.1 of Streptomyces aurantiaciflavus. Lineage (NCBI taxonomy): Bacteria > Bacillati > Actinomycetota > Actinomycetes > Kitasatosporales > Streptomycetaceae > Streptomyces > Streptomyces aurantiaciflavus. Next base: position 11,488 of record NZ_JBNCAQ010000049.1, read on the forward strand.
CCGCCGTCGGGCCGCTCGAGCCCCTCCAGCAGTTCCACCGTCGATGTCTTGCCGGCCCCGTTCGTGCCCAGCAGCGCGAAGATCTCCCCACGGTCGACGTGGAAGGAGATCCCACGCACCGCTTGGAACCCGCCCCCGTACACACGTCGGAGGTCGGTGACCTCGATCACGTGTTCTTTCGTGTCCCTGGCTTCCATGACTCCAGCGTCCCGGCGATCACACGCCGGCAGCAGTGCGCGGTGTCATCACTCCCCATGACAAATGTCAGACGGCCGCGACGAGAACATGACCGCGACGAGAACATGACCACGACGGGAACACGGCCGCGACCGGAACACGAAAAGACCCCGGTCCAGTGGACCGGGGTCTCATTCCCGAGCGGACGACGAGGCTCGAACTCGCGACCTCAACCTTGGCAAGGTTGCGCTCTACCAACTGAGCTACGTCCGCATTGCATCCGACCGGCTTTCACCGACCGGCGCGAGCACCAGCCTACCTGATCCACAACAGTGGTCGGGACGGCGATGCAGAGCGGGTGACAGGGATCGCACACTGCGCCTTCCCCCTGGAAGGGGGATGTTCTACTACTGAACTACACCCGCACGGCCTCCGTGAGCTGGGCTTTTCGGCCCCGCCCGGCGGCGTGCTCCAGACATTAGCCGACCATGAGGGGGGTAACGCAAGTCGGTTGTCCCCAGGGCCCGCTGAGGGGCCCCGGGGTGCTCCCGGCGGACCTGGGCGCGGACGGGATCACGCGGAGGGGATCACTGCGCCTCGGCGAACGCCTCGTAGACCTTCTTGGGGATGCGCCCGCGCGCGGGCACGTCCATCTTGTTCGCCTGGGCCCAGGCACGGACCGCCGCCGGGTCGGGGGCGACCTCCGTCTGCTGGTAGGCCTTGCCGGACCTCGACCGCTTGCGGCCGGCCTCCACGTACGGCGCGAGCGCCTTACGCAGTTTTTTGGCATTGGTTTCATTCAGGTCGATCTCGTACGACTTGCCGTCGAGTCCGAAGGCGATCGTTTCCGCCGCTTCCGAGCCGTCGATGTCGTCAAAGAGAGTGACCACGACCTTCTGCGCCACGAATATCGGTCCCTTCGTGCGACAGCTCTGCGATGACGTGCCAAGACGCCACGGAGTTGTCGACTGTCCGCCTGTTATGGGGCAAAGTATCGGCTATTGCCATTTCATTTGTACAGTGCCCGCCAATGGAATGTGAAGCTGAACTAAATCTGCCCGCGTGTCCCAGCACAATAGGTGAGGGACGCGCGTCGGGGATCTTTCCCTGAACTTTTCGTGAAGGACCTGCTCCGCTACCGGATCGTGATGTGGTCAGTGATGGCCGTCACGTAGATTCCTACAACTCTACTCGCGTAGAAATTTTGTGCGGGTAGTCTGAAGACACCTACAGGTACCTGCTCAGCACCACAACACCGGGAGTGCCAGTGGCACGCGTCGTAGTCGACGTCATGCTCAAGCCGGAGATCCTCGACCCCCAGGGCCAGGCGGTGCAGCGCGCACTGCCGCGGCTGGGTTTCGAAGGCATCTCCGACGTACGTCAGGGAAAGCGATTCGAACTGGAAGTTGACGGCCCGGTCGACGAGGCCGCGCTCGCCCGCATCCACGATCTTGCGGAATCCTTCCTCGCCAACACCGTGATCGAGGACTTCACCGTCAAGGTCGAGTCCGAAGAAGCAGTCGCGGAGGCCGTGAAGTGACCGCTCGTATTGGCGTCGTCACTTTCCCGGGCAGCCTCGACGACCGGGACACCCAGCGCGCGATCCGCCTCGCGGGCGCGGAACCGGTCGCCCTCTGGCACAAGGACAAGAACCTCCACCAGGTCGACGCCGTGGTGCTGTGCGGCGGTTTCTCCTACGGCGACTATCTGCGCGCCGGCGCCATCGCCCGCTTCTCGCCGGTGATGGAGACCCTCATCGAGCAGGCGAAGGCCGGCCTCCCGGTTCTCGGCATCTGCAACGGCTTCCAGATCCTCACCGAGGCCCACCTCCTCCCGGGCGCGATGCTCGGCAACGACCACCTCCACTTCATCTGCCGCGACCAGAAGCTGCGGGTGGAGAACGCGGACACCGCCTGGACGACCGACTACACGGCCGGCCAGGAGATCCACATCCCGCTGAAGAACATGGACGGCCGGTACGTCGCCGACGAGTACACCCTCGACAAGCTCGAGGCCGAGGGCCGGGTCGCGTTCCGCTACCTGGACTTCAACCCCAACGGCAGCCTCCGCGACATCGCCGGCATCACCAACGAGGCCGGCAACGTCGTAGGCCTCATGCCGCACCCGGAGCACGCCGTGGAGCCGCTCATCGGGTCCGGCCGCACCGACGGCCTCCCGTTCTTCACCTCGATCCTCAAGAAGCTGGTCAACGTATGAGCCGGACGCCTCTGGACACGGTCGAGCACGCGGCCGCGACCCCCGACGTCGAGCTGCCCTGGGCCGAACTCGGCCTGAAGAAGGACGAGTACGAGCGGGTGGTGGAGATCCTCGGCCGCCGCCCGACCGGCGCCGAGCTCGCCATGTACTCCGTCATGTGGTCCGAGCACTGCTCGTACAAGTCGTCGAAGGTGCACCTGCGCCAGTTCGGCGAGAAGGCCCCGCAGAGCGACGCGCTGCTCGTGGGCATCGGCGAGAACGCGGGCGTGGTGGACGTCGGCCAGGGTTACGCCGTGACCTTCAAGGTTGAGTCGCACAACCACCCCTCCTACGTCGAGCCCTACCAGGGCGCGGCCACGGGCGTCGGCGGCATCGTCCGCGACATCATCGCCATGGGCGCGCGTCCGGTCGCGGTCGTGGACCCGCTGCGCTTCGGCGCGGCCGACCACCCCGACACCAAGCGCGTCCTCCCGGGCGTCGTCGCCGGCATCGGCGGCTACGGCAACTGCCTCGGCCTGCCGAACATCGGCGGCGAGGTCGTCTTCGACGCCTGCTACCAGGGCAACCCGCTGGTCAACGCCGGCGCCATCGGCGTCATGCGGCACGAGGACATCCACCTCGCCAAGGCGTCCGGCGCGGGCAACAAGGTCATCCTGTACGGCGCCCGCACCGGCGGCGACGGCATCGGCGGCGCGTCGATCCTGGCCTCCGAGACCTTCGACGACGCCAAGCCGTCGAAACGCCCCGCCGTCCAGGTCGGCGACCCCTTCCAGGAGAAGCTCCTCATCGAGTGCACCCTGGAGGCCTTCAAGGAGAAGCTGGTCGTCGGCATCCAGGACCTCGGCGCGGCGGGCCTGTCCTGCGCGACGAGCGAGCTGGCGTCCAACGGCTCCGGCGGCATGCGCGTCACGCTCGACGACGTACCTCTGCGCGACTCGACGCTCTCCCCCGAGGAGATCCTCATGAGCGAGTCGCAGGAACGCATGTGCGCGGTCGTCGAGCCGGAGAAGGTCGACCGCTTCCTCGAGATCTGCGAGAAGTGGGACGTCATCGCCACCGTCATCGGTGAGGTGACCGACGGCGACCGCCTGGAGATCTACTGGCACGGCGGCAAGATCGTCGACGTCGACCCGCGGACCGTGGCGCACGAGGGCCCGGTCTACGAGCGCCCGTACGCCCGCCCGTCCTGGCAGGACGAGCTCCAGGCGGACGGCGCCGACAAGCTCCCGCGCCCCGAGAGCTCGGAGGAGCTGAAGGACCAGGTCCTGAAGCTGGTGGGCTCTCCCAACCAGGCCTCCAAGAAGTGGATCACGTCCCAGTACGACCACTTCGTGCAGGGCAACACGGTGCTGGCCCAGCCCGAGGACTCGGGCATGATCCGCATCGACGAGGAGACCGGCCTCGGCGTCGCCATCGCGACGGACGGCAACGGCCGGTACGCCAAGCTCGACCCGTACACGGGCGCGCAGCTGGCCCTCGCCGAGGCGTACCGGAACGTGGCGACCACCGGCGCCAAGCCGCTCGCCGTCTCCGACTGCCTGAACTTCGGCTCGCCCGAGGACCCGGCGGTGATGTGGCAGTTCGCGGAGGCGGTACGCGGTCTCGCGGACGGCTGCCTGCAGCTGGGCACCCCGGTGACCGGCGGCAACGTCTCGCTCTACAACCAGACGGGCGAGGCGGCCATCCACCCGACCCCGGTCGTGGCCGTCCTCGGCGTCATCGACGACGTGGCCCGCCGCACGCCGGTCGCCTTCCAGGAGGAGGGCCAGCTGCTGTACCTCCTCGGCGACACGCGTGAGGAGTTCGGCGGCTCGGCCTGGTCCCAGGTGATCCACGACCACCTCGGCGGCCTGCCCCCGAAGGTCGACCTGGAGCGTGAGCGCCTGCTGGCCGAGATCCTGATCTCCGCCTCCCGCGACGGCATGATCGACTCCGCGCACGACCTGTCCGACGGCGGACTGATCCAGGCCGTGGTCGAGTCGGCCCTGCTCGGCGGCAAGGGCGCCCGCCTGGTCGTCCCGGACGGCCTGGACGCCTTCACCTTCCTGTTCTCCGAGTCGGCCGGCCGCGCGGTCGTCGCCGTCCCGCGCTCGGAGGAGCTCCGCTTCAACGACATGTGCGGTGCCCGTGGTCTTCCGGCCACCCGCATCGGTGTCGTCGACGGCGACTCGGTGGACGTGCAGGGCGAGTTCACGCTGTCCCTGGCCGAGCTGCGCGAGACGCACGAGGGGACGATCCCGGCGATCCTCGCGTAACCAACCGCTGGTGAAGCCCCCGTCCGGTGCGCCGGGCGGGGGCTTCGTCATGTCCGGATCCGACCCTTGAACGTAATTACGTAGTTCCGTAATCTCGTGGATCGTGGACCTCGAACAACGCGTGACCGAGCTGGAGCGCCGCCTGACGGCACTGGAAGCCGCAAGGCGCCCCGCCCCCGCCGTCGGCGAGGGCGTCGCCGACGGCGGGGGCGACTTCTGGGCCCTGGAGGGGCTGAAACAGCAACTGGCCGAGCTGGGCGCGGCCGACGGAGGCGTGCTGTTCACCGGCGCCGTACGGCTGCCGACCGGGGAGCGGTACGACTGGCAGCACGGCTCACTCGTCGAAGGCCTCCTGTCCGACGACTGGCCGTCGGCCGCTGATGCCTTCGCGGCGCTCGGCCACCCCGTCCGGCTACGGCTGCTCCGCGAGGTCATCGGCGGCCGGCGCACCGCGGCCGAACTGGCAGAGCTGGACGAGGTGGGCACCACCGGCCAGATCTACCACCACTTGCGGCAGCTCACCGGCGCGGGCTGGCTGCACACCACCGGGCGAGGCCGTTACGAGGTGCCGCCGGGGCGGGTCGTACCGCTGCTGGTGGTGCTGTCGGCGGCCCGGCCCTGACCCAGACGAGGGAACGAGGAAGAGACATGACCGGACGCAAACTGGCCGCACTCGCCTACCGGGGGCTGCAGCTGACCTTCTTATGCATGGTGATCGCCCACTTCTCGCTGGACCTCGGCTACCCCTGGTGGTGGAACTTCCTGCCGCTGGTCCTGGCGTACGCCGTCGTCATCGTGGCCAACCGGTGGGGTGGTGCTCCGGACAGCCCTCGCCTGGCCCGGGACCCCGTCGAGGTCGCCCCGCCCGTCACCGGCCGCTGGCTGGCGCTGAACAGCCCGGCCGCCCACACGCCTAGCCATGGCACGCACGCCTACGGCCAGACGTACGCCATCGACGTCGTCGCCGAGCCCGAGCAGGGCGCCCGCCCCGGTTTCAGCCGGCTGTGGCCGCTCGCCCGCCGCAGCGCCGCCTTCCCCGCCTTCGGCGCCCCGCTCCTCGCCGTCGCCGACGGCACGGTCGTGCGGGCCGCCGACGGACAGCGCGACCACCTGAGCCGTACGTCGCTGCCCGCGCTGCTGTACCTGACGCTCCTGGAGGGCTCCGTGCGCGACCTGTTCGGCGCCCGGCGGATCGTCGGCAACCACGTGATCCTGGATCTCGGCGACGGCACCCACGCCCTGTACGCCCACCTGCGGCGCGGCTCCCTCACCGTCCGCGAGGGCGACCGGGTACACGCCGGACAGCCGCTCGCCGCCTGCGGGAACTCGGGCAACTCGTCCGAGCCCCACCTGCACTTCCAGCTCATGGACGGCCCCGACCCCGACACCGCCCGGGGCGTGCCCTTCACCTGGCGGGGCCTCGGCGTGCCGCGCAACGGCGAGGTGTTCGAGGTGCCCGAACCGGCCCCGGCCTCCCGCGCCTAGGCTGACCCCCATGCCCCCGGCCAAGAAGCGCGCCCGCACCTACGACCCGGTCAAGATCCGCACCGCCGTGCTCGCCCAGTTCGGGAACGTACGACAGGCCGTGCGCACCCTGACCGCCGAGCAGCTCGCCCTGCCCACGCGTCTGCCGGGCTGGAGCGTGCGGGACCTGGCCGCGCACGTCACCATGGCGGTGGAGACCGTCAGCCGGAACCTCGACCGGGAGGAGCCGGCGAAGGCGGAGCTGACCCTGCTGGACTGGCCGTCCGCCACCGCCGTGCGGGCCGCGGACATCGACGAGGGCACCCGGGAGCTGGCACAGGCCAACCCCGATCTCGACGCCCTCTACGCCCGCACCGAGGAGCGCCTCACCGAGCGCCTGGCCACCGCCCCCGGCACCCGCCTGCTCGCCGCCCGCACCGGCGCGATGGCCCTCGCCGACTACCTCGTCACCCGCACCGTCGAACTCGTCGTCCACACCGACGACCTCAACGCCGCGGTGCCCGGCCTAGACATCCCCTACGACCGCCAGGCCCTCGCCGCCGCCACCCGGCTCCTCGCCGACGCCCTCGCCGTCAAGGCGCCCGGCGGCGCGACGGAGGTGCGCGTCCCGCCGTACGCCGTCGTGCAGTGCGTCGAGGGGCCCCGGCACACCCGTGGCACCCCGCCCAACGTCGTCGAGACCGACCCGCTGACCTGGGTCCGGCTGGCGACCGGGCGGCTGGCCTGGAAGGACGCCGTCGAGGAGACGAAGGTGAGCGCGAGCGGGGAGCGGGCCGCCCTCACGGAGCTGCTGCCGCTGCTGAGCTGAGCCAGGAGCAGGTCGCAACCCGGGCTGGAACCGGGCCGCAACCGGAGCTGGAACCGGGGGGCAACCAGGGCTGGAGCGGGGCCGGAACCGGATGGAACCAACCACCCCACCCGCCCCGTCCAATCGGCATGTACAGGCAGAGGAACAGGCCCAGGCACACCCAGCGCATGATGCTGACCGCCGTCGTCGCCCTCCTCCCCCTCGCGGCGGCCTGCGGCAGCGAGAAGGCGGACGGCGAGCAGGCCGGCAGCGGGTCGGTGAGCGCCGAGCAGCCCGTCACCGGCATCAAGTGGAGCGTCGACAGCGTCACCGTGGACGGCGCCACCCACCGTGCCCCCGCCGACGCCCACGTCGAGATCAAGGACGGCAAGGCGGCCGGCACCTACGGCTGCAACACCTTCAACGCCAACGCCGCCTTCGAGGGCGACCGCATCCGGCTCAGCGACGTCAGGTCGACCAGGATGGCCTGCGAGGACGCGCCGATGGCCTTCGAACGCGTCCTGTCCCGCACCCTCACCGAGAGCGCCCTGAGCACGGAGGTCAAGGGCACCACGCTGACGCTGAGCACCGACGACGGCGACCAGGTACGCCTGACCAGAAGCTGAGACCCGGCCCGCGGACACCCCGCCCACCCCCGCCCAACGGCCCGAATGATGTGCGACACCTCACTCACGGATCCGCAACCGGTCCCCGGCCGACCGCGCCCGCAGCCCGCCCGACCACCGAGTGGATCATCGCAATACCGCTCTGACCTGCGCGAACAATGCGATCAAGGGGGGCCGGGCCGGACCTTGATCGAGTTACCGGCGAGTATCCCCAATTCGGACCAGTGGTCGATCTCGCCTACACTCGAAGGCGTGCCACGTGGTGACGGTCGACTCAATCACGATCTGCTTCCCGGCGAGAAGGGCCCCCAGGACGCTTGTGGCGTCTTCGGTGTCTGGGCTCCGGGCGAAGAGGTCGCAAAGCTCACGTACTTCGGGCTCTACGCCCTCCAGCATCGGGGCCAGGAATCCGCGGGTATCGCGGTCAGCAACGGCTCCCAGATCCTCGTCTTCAAGGACATGGGCCTCGTTTCCCAGGTCTTCGACGAAACCTCGCTCGGCTCGCTCCAGGGTCACATCGCGGTCGGACACGCCCGCTACTCGACCACCGGTGCCTCCGTGTGGGAGAACGCCCAGCCGACGTTCCGCGCCACCGCGCACGGCTCGATCGCGCTCGGCCACAACGGCAACCTGGTCAACACCGCCCAACTCGCCGAGATGGTCGCCGACCTGCCCAAGCAGGAGGGCGGCCGCACCCCGCGCGTCGCGGCGACCAACGACACCGACCTGCTCACCGCGCTGCTCGCGGCCCAGGTCGACGAGGACGGCAAGCCGCTGACCATCGAGGAGGCGGCCCACCAGATCCTCCCGCAGGTCAAGGGCGCCTTCTCCCTCGTCTTCATGGACGAGCACACCCTCTACGCCGCCCGCGACCCGCAGGGCATCCGCCCGCTGGTCCTCGGCCGGCTGGAGCGCGGCTGGGTCGTCGCCTCCGAGACCGCCGCCCTCGACATCACGGGCGCCAGCTTCGTCCGCGAAATCGAGCCGGGCGAGTTCGTCGCGATCGACGAGAACGGCCTGCGCACCTCCCGATTCGCGGAAGCGAAGCCCAAGGGCTGCGTCTTCGAGTACGTGTACCTGGCCCGCCCCGACACCGACATCGCCGGCCGGAACGTGTACCTCTCCCGCGTGGAGATGGGCCGCCGCCTGGCGAAGGAGGCCCCGGTCGAGGCAGACCTGGTCATAGCGACCCCGGAGTCCGGCACCCCGGCCGCCATCGGCTACGCCGAGGCCTCCGGCATCCCCTTCGGCGCGGGCCTGGTCAAGAACGCGTACGTCGGCCGGACCTTCATCCAGCCCTCGCAGACCATCCGCCAGCTCGGCATCCGCCTGAAGCTGAACCCGCTGAAGGAAGTCATCAAGGGCAAGCGCCTGGTCGTCGTCGACGACTCCATCGTGCGCGGCAACACCCAGCGGGCCCTGGTCCGCATGCTCCGCGAGGCGGGCGCCGCCGAGGTCCACATCCGGATCTCCTCGCCGCCCGTGAAGTGGCCCTGCTTCTTCGGCATCGACTTCGCCACCCGCGCCGAGCTGATCGCCAACGGCATGTCGGTCGACGAGATCGGCAGGTCGCTGGGCGCCGACTCCCTCGCGTACATCTCCATCGACGGCATGATCGAGGCGACCACCATCGCCAAGCCGAACCTCTGCCGCGCCTGCTTCGACGGCGAGTACCCGATGGAGCTCCCCGACCCCGAGCTGCTCGGCAAGCAGCTCCTGGAGACGGAGCTGGCCGCGGGCCCGGCGGCCACGGCCGCGGCCGACGCGATCCGCCGCCCGTAAGCCTCGTACGTATCACCAACCCGAAAGATCTCAGGCAATGTCTGCTGTGTCAGATCAGTCGCCTCCGGCGACGGCCACTACCGGTAACGGTGCTTCCTACGCGGCTGCCGGCGTCGACATCGAGGCGGGCGACCGCGCGGTCGAGCTGATGAAGGAGTGGGTGAAGAAGACGCAGCGCCCCGAGGTCCTTGGCGGCCTCGGCGGCTTCGCCGGCCTCTTCGACGCCTCCGCCCTCAAGCGCTACGAGCGTCCGCTGCTCGCCTCCGCCACGGACGGCGTCGGCACCAAGGTCGACATCGCGCGTCAGCTCGGCGTCTACGACACCATCGGCCACGACCTGGTCGCCATGGTGATGGACGACATCGTGGTGTGCGGCGCCGAGCCGCTGTTCATGACCGACTACATCTGCGTCGGCAAGGTCCACCCCGAGCGCGTCGCCGCCATCGTCAAGGGCATCGCCGAGGGCTGCGTCCTGGCCGGCTGCGCCCTGGTCGGCGGCGAGACCGCCGAGCACCCGGGCCTGCTGGGCGAGGACGACTTCGACGTCGCCGGCGCCGGTACGGGCGTCGTGGAGGCGGACCGCCTGCTGGGCCCGGATCGCATCCGCACGGGTGACACGGTGATCGCCATGGCGTCCTCCGGGCTTCACTCGAACGGGTACTCCCTCGTCCGGCACGTCCTGCTGAACCAGGCCGGCCTCTCCCTCGACGCGCGCGTCGAGGAACTCGGCCGCACCCTCGGCGAGGAACTCCTGGAGCCGACGAAGATCTACTCGCTGGACTGCCTGGCCCTCACCCGCACCACCGAGGTCCACGCCTTCAGCCACGTCACCGGTGGCGGACTCGCGGCCAACCTCGCCCGTGTCATCCCCGACGGGCTGTACGCGACCGTCGACCGCTCCACCTGGACCCCGGCCCCGATCTTCGGCCTCGTCGGCAGGACCGGCGACGTCGAGCGTCTGGAGCTGGAGAAGACCCTCAACATGGGTGTCGGCATGATCGCGATCGTCCCGGAGGAGTCGACGGACGTGGCCCTGGCGGCACTGGCCGACCGCGGGGTCGACGCCTGGGTCGCCGGTGAGATCACCGAGCGTGGCGAGCAGACCACCGGAGCGGCTCTGGTCGGGGACTACGCCGGCTGAACCTTGCAGGCAGCACAAGACCCGGTCGGTGACCGAAGTCACCGACCGGGTGAGTGCTCAATACAGGTCAAGCGCCGCGACGGTGTTGTTGCGAGGAGTCCTCATCCTCGTCGTCGTCGTCCTCGTACAGGTCGGCGTACCGGCTGTAGAGGTCGTCGTCTTGCTCATCGTCCTCGAACGGCTCGCCATTCGGCGGAATGTTCGATGGCGATGCGCCCAGCTCTTCGGCCAGGCGTGAGAGATCCGTCCCGCCGCTGTTGTACTTCAGCTGGCGGGCGACCTTCGCTTGCTTGGCCTTGGCCCGGCCGCGCCCCATGGCTCGACCCCCTCAACGACGGGGCTCGACGGCCCCAGAGTCTTGACACGCGTTCATGATCCGGAACGGACTCTCCGCAGAGAGGCCGGTCCGTAGGGCTTCCACGGTACCTGAGCCCGCACCCATACGGTACGTCGCCCGTAGGACGCGCGTGTGCGCAGAACCTTCGAGGCGCCCCGTCCTCGCTGGTCAGTGGCGATTTTAACCACTTATCGGCGGACGACCCGCCGGGAAGAGTGAGAGTTCTCTCTAACTTTCCACCGACTGGTACCGAACAAACCTGCGACCGAGACGAGAGCGGGGCGTTTTCGAGCCTCAGCGGAAGCCCTCCCTCCGCGTCACCACCCGCGCGCCTGCGCCGCCTCGTGCATCCGCTGCTCGGCGATCCGGTCGGCCGCCGCGGCCGGCGGAATCCCATCTTCCTTCGCACGTGCGAAGATTGCGAGCGTGGTGTCGAAGATCTTCGCCGCCTTCGCCTTGCACCGGTCGAAGTCGAAGCCGTGCAGCTCGTCGGCGACCTGGATGACCCCGCCGGCGTTCACCACGTAGTCCGGCGCGTAGAGGATCCCGCGGTCGGCGAGGTCCTTCTCGACGCCCGGGTGCGCGAGCTGGTTGTTGGCCGCGCCGCACACGATCCTCGCGGTCAGCACCGGCACGGAGTCGTCGTTCAGCGCCCCGCCCAGCGCGCAGGGCGCGTAGACGTCGAGCCCGTCGACCCGGATCAGCGCCTCGGTGTCCGCGACGGCCGTCACGCCCTCGGGGTGCCGGTCGAGAATCCGGCGTACGGCGTCCGCGCGCACGTCGGTGATCACGACCTCGGCGCCCTCGTTCCGCAGGTGCTCCACCAGGTGGTGGCCGACCTTGCCGACGCCCGCGATGCCGACCCTGCGGCCGCGCAGCGAGGGGTCGCCCCACAGGTGCTGGGCGCTGGCCCGCATGCCCTGGTAGACGCCGAAGGCGGTCAGGACCGACGAGTCCCCCGCGCCGCCGTTCTCCGGCGAGCGCCCGGTCGTCCAGCGGCACTCGCGGGCCACGACGTCCATGTCGGCGACGTAGGTGCCGACGTCGCAGGCGGTCACGTACCGCCCGCCGAGCGAGGCCACGAAACGGCCGTACGCGAGCAGCAGCTTCTCGGTCTTGATCACGTCGGGGTCACCGATGATCACCGCCTTGCCGCCGCCGTGGTCCAGCCCGGCCATGGCGTTCTTGTACGACATCCCGCGCGCGAGGTTCAGGGCGTCGGCGACGGCCTCCGCCTCGGTCGCGTACGGGTAGAAGCGGGTACCGCCGAGCGCGGGGCCCAGCGCGGTGGAGTGGAGGGCGATGACGGCCTTGAGGCCGCTGGCGCGGTCCTGGCAGAGCACGACTTGCTCGTGACCCCCCTGGTCCGAGTGGAACAGGGTGTGCAGGACGCCGTTTGATACGTCGGTCACGGTGGTGACTCCTGGGTAACTGGCGGCGGTCGGGACGGGGGCTCCCGTACGGGTGGCGGGGCCCGTGGGATGAGCGTAGAGCCTGCGGGGGCCGCCGTTCGTGAGGTGTTCGGGATCACCTTCTCCCGGAGTACGCCCGTGGGACGATTTGCATGTTTTCCGGCCCCTTCAGGAGCGGGTCCGGGAGGTTTCCCGCTCGGCCGAAAGGGGAGGGAGCAGGCGTGTCCCAGGTGTCCTCGGTGATCGTTCCGTACGCGGCGTATCTGCGCGTGTACGAGCCGCTGGGCGCTTTTCCCGAGCCGGAGCGCAGCCACTGGGCGCGCTACGCCCGCCGCCCCGACCGTCCCTCCTACCAGGACGAGCTGCGCCGCTCGCTGGCCGATCTGCTGCCCACTCCGCCGGTCGCGGTGCCGGTGCACGAGAGCGGCGACGCGTTCGTGCTCGACGTGGACGGCGTGCTGTGCGTGTGTCCCTGGCGGACCCGGCTGCGCGGCTGGCAGGCCCTGGGGGAGCTGGGCGACGAGCTGCCGGGCCCGGTCCTGGACGCCGTCCTGCCTCCCGTGGTCCGCCGCCAGGCCGCCCAGGACTACGAGCGCTGGCTGACCCGCAACCCCGACGCCCGGCCCTGGATCCGTACGGCGACCTGGCAGATCCCGCTCAACTGGTTCGTGCTCGTCTCCGACGAGGAGCGCGAGTGGGACAAGGGGACCGCGGAACTGCCCCCCGTGCTGCGCTACCGCACCCCGATGGTGCAGGCGCGGCGCCGCGTGGCCCGGGGTCTGCGCGCGCTCAAGGACGCCATGGACGAGGGACCGCTCATCGACGGCCTGGTGGACGTGGGGCGCTGGCTGGAGGAGTTCCACCCGCGTTCGCTGGTCGAGCTGGACTACGGCGGCCTCGTGCACGCCCTCCCGGCCGGTGACCTGGAGGGCGATCACTCGGCGGCGGATGTCGCCGAGGGGATCGACGCCCTGCGCCGCGGCGACGGCGGCGCGGCCGGCGAGGCGTACGCCCGGCTCGTGGAGCGGTGGCGTTCGGTGCGGGACCGGCGCTCGGCGAACTGACGGTGTGACAGACGCGACAAGCGTCTCTTTAGTGACGTACGTCACGGCCACAAACCCGTCGAACGGCATACGGTCTACCGCACTTCACGGAACTGACGGGATGTAGATCCCGATCCGGGCTTACGGCTCAAGAGTCGCAAGGGTGACGGACCGCACGTACGGGGCCCTTGCGCCGCTTGCCCCCCCTCGTGCCAAAATAGGACAAGGAGTCCGGAGAGGGCTCCATCCATCCACTTGTGCTCCATCGTGGGGGGAATCTCAGCATTGCACGCTTTGGGGGGTCTGGTGACTCCTGATCGCCCGTGTGACTGATCGTCACACTGGCGTGACTGTCCGCTATGGCATGGTCCATCGGCTTCCGTCGCCGATGAACACCTGGGGGGCAATTCCATCGGTTTGGCCGACGCGGCTGGACAGATGGTGTAGTTGTAGTGCCGAGGACAAGCCGTTCGTCCTATAACCGACTCGGCCCGCGTCCGCCATTTCGGGCAACGCGGGTCAAGGTGCAGAATTTAGAGGAAAGAACCGAGAAGGTTCGGTTCTCCCGAGGAGGCCGCTCATGACCGCTCGCACCCCTGATGCTGAGCCGCTGCTGACCCCGGCTGAGGTCGCCACCATGTTCCGCGTGGACCCGAAGACGGTCACGCGGTGGGCGAAGGCCGGCAAGCTCACGTCGATCCGTACGCTCGGCGGACACCGCCGTTACCGCGAGGCTGAGGTCCGCGCCCTGCTGGCGGGCATCCCGCAGCAGCGCAGCGAGGCCTGAACAACTGAATAACCGGGCAGAACGCCAGGTCCCCCAACCTGTCGGAGCGCCCGAACCCTAGCTCCAAGCGACGCGGGTCCTGCCCCAACAGGCCCGTTGCCCACACGGTGCGTCGTCGATCGCGCTGGACTCCGCCGGGTCCAGCGCGATCTTTTTTGTGCGCCGGGACCTGCCTATCGGGTCGCTCTGTGAGCGGCCTTGTCGGAGTCTGGGGAGTCTCTGAGGGGGTTGCGGGGAGTTCCGGGAGGCATCCTCCGGACATCGGGTGGAGCGGTGCACGGACTGGTGCAATTGCACATATTAAATTGACCAGTTGTAGGAGCCTGGTAAGAACCCCGGTTGCGGAAACTCATTCCGTGACTCCCGTCACATGCCACTGGCCTTGTCGCTGCCGACGCATGTGAGTTATAGGAAGCGCTTGCTCCCGCTGTTCCACCGTCCCCGGCCCGTACGGCTGTTGACGCCCGTACAGCTGCCGACGCGGTCGACGGTCACGGTGCCGAGGGCCTCTCGTCCTCGACGGCCTCCTCCGGGCCCTGAGCGCCCCGGGGAGCCCCGTCCATCGCCAGCCGCTGCAGACGGTGGCAGATGGGGCAGTGGCGGGTCACATGCCGGTAGGACGACGCGGCCGACAGATGCGCGCGGAGCAACGCCCGCGTCTCGTGCCTAGCCGATGCCGCCATACGCCACCTCCAGGGGGCCCGCGCGGGGAACGGGGCTCTGAACTCTGGGGTACCGAGGGAATGTGACGCCGTCAAGAGAGCGGGGGCAGTGCCGGTCACGCCTCCGCCGACGTGACCGCCCACTGGGGACTGCCATCCCCGGCCCCTCGCATCGGCCTGAACAGCCTCGTCCTCAAGCATCAGAGGGGGCGCCCCCAGGTGGGCTGGTGGTGCCGGCCGGCAGCGAGAGGCGGACGCGGGGAGAAGTCCTGTGTCGTGATGCCGGGATGGGGGCATGGGAAGAGCCCGGGTCCGTAGACCGGCGGGGAGTCGGCGTGGGCATGCGAAGAGCCCGGGTCCGAAGCCCCGGGCTCTCGCTCGTTGCGGTCCTGACGGGATTTGCTGTGCCCGATTGCGGCTGCGCCGCGGGCGCGGCCTCCACCTTGACAGGGTGGCGAGTCGGCGCGGGCATGCGAAGAGCCCGGGTCCGAAGACCCGGGCTCTCTTCTGTGCGGTCCTGACGGGATTTGAACCCGCGGCCTCCACCTTGACAGGGTGGCGAGCACTCCAAACTGCTCCACAGGACCAGGTTTCGCGGCACTTGGTGTTGCGCTGTGCTGCGAGAAGAGACTGTACAGGAGGGTGGGCCCCTGGTCGAACTCACCCTCCGTACATCATCCGCTACGGCACGGCCGCGTCGATCGCCTTCACGATCCGCTTGTCGGAGACGGGGTACGCCGTGCCCAGCGCGTGGGCGAAATAGCTGACCCGGAGCTCCTCGATCATCCAGCGGATCTCCAGGACGGCGGAGGGGACGGGGCGGCCCTGGGGCAACTGCTCCAGCAGCCAGGCGTACTCGTCCTGCATCTCGTGGACCTTCTCCATGCGGGTGGTGTCCCGCTGGACGTTGGTCGGCATCTGCTGCAGACGCCGGTCCGCGGCCACCAGGTACCGCATCAGGTCCGGCAGCCGGCGCAGCCCCGCCTGCGTCACGAAGCCGGGCCGTACGAGCGCGTCGAGCTGCTTGCGTACGTCCGTCAGGTTGGCCAGCAGCGCGGGGCTGCGTACGGCTTTCAGGCGGCGCTCACAGGCCTGCCAGGCGGCCAGCACCTGCTGCACCTGGCCGACCGTCCGCACGGTCGTGTCGACGATCTCGGCGCGCACCTTGTCGTACAGCTTCCGGTACGACTCCTCGTCCCACGCCGGTCCGCCGAAGTCGCCCATCAGCTTGTCCGCCGCCGCCATCGCGCAGTCGTCGAACAGCGCCTGGATGGAGCCGTGCGGATTCGCGGACAGGGCGAGCTTCTGCGGGTTCGTCAGCTTCTCGGACGCGAACTTCGCGGGGTTGACCGGGATGTTGCGCAGGATCAGCCGGCGGGTGCCCTTCCACATGGCCTCCGACTGCTCCGCCTCCGTGTCGAAGAGGCGTACGGAGACGGTGTCGCCGTCGTCGACCAGCGCCGGGTACGCCTTCACCGGCTGGCCGGCGCGGCGGGTCTCGAAGACGCGGGTGAGGGAGCCGATCGTCCAGTCGGTCAGGCCCGAGCGCTCCAGGGACTCGCCGCCCTGACGCTCGGCGGTGGCCGCGGCGGCCTGGGACAGGGCCTTGCGGGCCTTCGGCTTGAGCTGCAGCTTCAGCGCTTCGAGGTCCTTGTCCTCGGCCAGCTTGCGGCGCCGCTCGTCGACGATCCGGAAGGTGATCTTCAGATGGTCGGGGACCCTGGACCAGTCGAAGTCGTCGGCCTCGAAGGGGACGCCGACCATGCGCTTCAGGTCACGGGCCATCGCCGTGGTCAACGGCTCCTGCAACGGCACCGCTTGGTCCAGGAACCGCTTCGCGAAGTTCGGCGCCGGCACGTAGTTGCGGCGGATCGGCTTCGGGAGGGAGCGGATGAGCTCGGTGACGACCTCTTCCCGCAGGCCCGGGATCTGCCAGTCGAAGCCCTCGTCCGTGACCTGGTTGAGGACCTGGAGCGGAACGTGGACGGTCACGCCGTCCGCGTCCGCGCCCGGTTCGAACTGGTACGTCACCCGGAACTTCAACGGCCCCTGCCGCCACGAGTCCGGGTAGTCGGCCTTGGTGACCGCCTCCGCCGACTCCCGGATGAGCATCTCCCGCTCGAAGTCCAGGAAGTCGGGCTGCTCGTGCCGCTTGCGCTTCCACCAGGAGTCGAAGTGGGCGCCGGACACGACGTGCTCGGGCACCCGCTGGTCGTAGAAGTCGAACAGCGTCTCGTCGTCGACCACGATGTCCCGGCGCCGGGCGCGGTTCTCCAGCTCCTCGACCTCGCTGAGGAGTCTGCGGTTGTCGGCGAAGAACTTGTGGTGCGTCCGCCAGTCGCCTTCGACGAGGGCGTTGCGAATGAAAAGCTCGCGGCTCGTCTCCGGGTCGATCCGCCCGTAGTTCACCTTCCGCTGGGCGATGACGGGCACGCCGTACAGCGTGACCTTCTCGTACGCCATCACCGCCGCCTGGTCCTTCTCCCAGTGCGGCTCGCTGTACGTCCGCTTCAGGAGGTGCCCGGCGAGCGGCTCGACCCACTCGGGCTCGATCTTCGCGTTGACGCGGGCCCAGAGGCGGCTCGTCTCCACGAGCTCCGCCGACATGACGAACCGGGGCTGCTTCTTGAACAGCGCCGAGCCGGGGAAGAGGGCGAACTTGGCGTTGCGGGCGCCGAGGTACTCGTTCTTGTTGCCGTCCTTCACGTCCTTCATGCCGATGTGCGAGAGCAGACCGGCGAGGAGGGAGGTGTGGATGCTGTCGGCGGGGGCGTCCTGCTCGTTGAGGTGGATGCCCATCTGCTTGGCGACGGTGCGCAGTTGCGTGTAGATGTCCTGCCATTCGCGGATGCGCAGGAAGTTGAGGTACTCCTGCTTGCACATCCGGCGGAAGGACGACGAACCGCGCTCGCGCTGCTGCTCACGGATGTACCGCCACAGGTTGAGGTAGGCGAGGAAGTCGCTGGTCTCGTCCTTGAAGCGGGCGTGCTGCTGGTCGGCCTGGGTCTGCTTGTCGGCCGGGCGTTCGCGCGGGTCCTGGATGGAGAGCGCGGCGGCTATGACCATGACCTCGCGGACGCAGCCGTTCTTGTCGGCCTCCAGGACCATCCGGGCCAGCCGCGGGTCGACGGGCAGCTGGGCCAGCTTGCGGCCGGTCTGCGTGAGCCGCTTGCGCGGGTCCTTCTGCGCCGGGTCCAGCGCGTTCAGCTCCTGGAGGAGCTGGACGCCGTCGCGGATGTTGCGGTGGTCCGGCGGGTCGATGAAGGGGAACTTCTCGATGTCGCCGAGGCCGGCCGCGGTCATCTGCAGGATGACGGAGGCGAGGTTGGTGCGCAGGATCTCCGCGTCCGTGAACTCCGGGCGGGCGAGGAAGTCGTCCTCGGAGTACAGGCGGATGCAGATGCCGTCGGACGTACGGCCGCAGCGGCCCTTGCGCTGGTTGGCGCTGGCCTGCGAGATCGGCTCGATGGGCAGCCGCTGCACCTTCGTGCGGTGGCTGTACCGGCTGATACGGGCGAAGCCGGGGTCGATGACGTACTTGATGCCCGGGACGGTCAGCGAGGTCTCGGCGACGTTGGTCGCCAGAACGATCCTGCGGCCGGTGTGCGGCTGGAAGACGCGATGCTGCTCGGCGTGCGAGAGCCGGGCGTACAGCGGAAGCACTTCCGTGCCCTGCCAATGAGCGCCTCCGGCGCGGGGGTACTTCTTCTTCTCGAGCGCGTCCGCGGTGTCCCGGATCTCCCGCTCACCGGAGAGGAAGACGAGGATGTCGCCCTGGCCCTCGCCCATCAGTTCCTCGACGGCGTCGGTGATGGCGGTGATCTGGTCCCGGTCGGAGTCCTCGGAGTCCTCCTCCAGGAGGGGCCGGTACCGGACCTCGACGGGATACGTCCGGCCACTGACCTCGATGATCGGTGCGTCGCCGAAGTGCCGGGAGAACCGCTCGGGATCGATGGTCGCGGAGGTGATGACGACCTTGAGGTCGGGCCGGCGCGGCAGCAGCTGGGCGAGATAGCCCAGCAGGAAGTCGATGTTGAGGGACCGCTCGTGGGCCTCGTCGATGATGATCGTGTCGTAGGCGCGCAGCTCGCGGTCGGTCTGGATCTCCGCGAGCAGGATGCCGTCCGTCATCAGCTTCACGAAGGTCGCGTCCGGGTTCACCTGGTCGGTGAACCGCACCTTCCAGCCGACGGCCTCCCCGAGCGGCGTCTTCAGCTCGTCGGCCACGCGCTCGGCGACGGTACGGGCGGCGATACGACGGGGCTGGGTGTGCCCGATCATGCCGCGGACCCCCCGCCCCAGCTCCAGACAGATCTTCGGAATCTGGGTGGTCTTGCCGGACCCCGTCTCACCTGCGACGATGACGACCTGATGATCACGGATGGCATCCGCGATGGCGTCCTTCTTCTGGCTGACCGGGAGCTGCTCGGGATAGGTCACGGCAGGCACACGGGTGCGCCGCGCGTCCATCCGCTCCTCGGCCTGTGCGACCTCCGCCTCGATCTCGGCGAGAACGGCGGCAAGGGCCTCCGGCTTGCGGATCTTGCGCGCGCCTTCGAGCCTGCGCCCGAGCTGATGCGTATCACGCAGGGACAGCTCGGCCAGGCGGGGGGCGAGGGCGCCGAGGGTGGGGGCAGGGTGCGTAGACATACGCGACCCAGGATCTCATCCCGGAGAAAAACGTGGCGAACGCTTTTGCCTCCGGCGGCTCGCGACACCGGGCGCGAGGACGTCGGCCCACACCCGGCCCACCTCCGGCACACAACAAGGCCCCGATCCGAAGATCGGGGCCTTAACTGTGGCTGGGGCCGGGGTCGAACCGGCGACCTTCCGCTTTTCAGGCGGACGCTCGTACCAACTGAGCTACCCAGCCGCGAGGTTTCACGTGAAACCTCAGCGGTCCTGACGGGATTTGAACCCGCGGCCTCCACCTTGACAGGGTGGCGAGCACTCCAAACTGCTCCACAGGACCAAGCGATGTGTACGACAGTGTCGCACACGATGTTGCGTGCCCCCAACGGGATTCGAACCCGTGCTACCGCCTTGAAAGGGCGGCGTCCTAGGCCGCTAGACGATGAGGGCTATCGGCCCGCCTGGGCGCTTTTCAGCGCGTCGGGGACGTGAGAAGCATATGGGATGGCGGGAGGGATCGCCAAAACGGTTTACGGAGCGGTGCCGGAGGGGGCGGGGGACGGGGTCGAGGGAGAGGGGGACGAAGGCGTGGTGGGAGCGGTGGGGGAGGGGGTCGGGGACGGGGAGGAACCCGGCTGGTTCTCCTTGGGGAGGTGGCGGCTGACCTCGGCCGTCGTCAGGCCCAGGCCGCCCAGCTTGATCGCGTCCCACGCCTGGAGGCGGCGCGTGTCGCGGTCGAAGTAGAGGATCGACGCCTCGATCGGGTCGGGGTACTTGCCTTCGACGGCGCGCAGGCCGCTGCCGCCCGTGGAGCCCTCGATGCGCAGCCGGGTCCCCTTCGGCAGGACCTCCATCTCGTTGTGGTGCAGATGCCCGGCCAGGACCAGCGGCACCTCGCCGTCCGTCCCGCGGGCGGCGGAGGGCTCATGGGCGATGGCCACGTCGACGGGTGTGCCCGCGGCCCGCTGGGCGCGCAGGGCGGCCGTGAGGCGGGCGCCGGCCGCTTCCTGCAGGCCCTCGGTGGCCGGCGCGGAGGAGCGGTCGGGGGTGAACTGGGGGTCGCCGATGCCGGCGAAACGCAGGCCCGCGATCGTGACGGCGCGGCCGTCGTCGAGGACGTGGACGTTCTTGATGCCCTCCAGGTAGCGCTGGGTGACCGTCGAGTCGTGGTTGCCGCGGACCCAGACGTAGGGCGCGCCGAGGTCGGCGATGGGGTCGAGGAAGCCGTTCTCCGCGGCCGAGCCGTGGTCCATGGTGTCGCCGGAGTCGACGATGACATTGACCTTGTACTGCTCGACGAGCGAGGCGATGATCTTCCAGCTCGCCGGGTTGAGATGGATGTCCGAGACGTGCAGGACACGGACGGTGGTGGGGTCGGGCTGGTAGGCGGGGAGGGTGGAGGTGACGTCGTAGAGCTTGGTCACGTTGGTGACGAGGCGGGCCAGTTCCCGCTGGTAGACGTCGAACTCGGTGACGATGCTGCGGGCGTTGCCGACCAGGGAGGGGGCCGAGGAGAGCAGGCCCGAGAAGCGGGGTTCGAGGACGGACTTGGGGTTCCAGGTGGCGTAGGCGGTGGCGCCGGAGGCGGCGAGGAGGGCGAGGGCCAGGCCGCCCGCGGCGAGGGCTCGGCGGGGGCGCCGGTAGACGGCGAGGCCGAGGGCGGTGGCGCCGGAGACGACGGCGACGCAGGAGCGGACGGCGAGGTCGAGCGTGCCGTGCTCGACGTCGCGGGCGACCTCGTCCTGGAGGCCGGAGAGGCGTTCGGGGTGGTCGACGAGGGCCTGGGAGCGGGCGGGGTCGAGTTGGTCGACGTTGACGTCCAGGCGGACGGGCGCGATGTGGCTGTCGAGGTGCAGGGCGCCCAGCGGCGAGAGGTTGATCTTGGTGCCGCCGGTGGCGGAGGGGCGCAGGGTCATCGTCGTGTTCATGGGGCCGACGGGGACGCGGACGTTCCCGACGATCAGCAGGCCGAGCCAGGCGCCGAGGAGGACGACAGCGGTGAGGCCGAACGCGCGGCGCCAGGGGTGGGGCCGGGCGGCGAGTTCGGGGGTGGCGGGGCGGGGGCGGCGGGTCTTTCGTATCCGGTTCATGGGGTTCAGGGCTGCGACGGGGACGCGGACGCGGACCATTGGTCCCGTATGCCCAAGTGCGCGCCCGGACATGCGGGCATACCCCTTGTCGGCGGTGTCGTGCCGGAGAATGGGCCTGTGCTGGAGATGACGCGCGAGGAGTTCGAGGAACTGGTCGCCGAGGCGCTGGACCGGATCCCGCCGGAGCTGACGCGGCTGATGGACAACGTCGCGGTGTTCGTCGAGGACGAGCCCCCGGCGGACGATCCCGAGCTGCTCGGGCTGTACGAGGGGACTCCGCTGACCGATCGCGGCGAGTGGTACGCGGGTGTGCTGCCGGACCGGATCACGATCTACCGGGGGCCCACCCTGCGGATGTGCGAGACGCGGGAGGAGGTCGTCGAGGAGACCGAGGTGACGGTGGTGCATGAGATCGCGCACCACTTCGGGATCGACGACGCCCGGCTGCACGCGCTCGGGTACGGCTGAGCCGTCGCGCCACGGGGCGCGTGTCCTCTTGTGGGCGGCGGGAGTTGGGGAGGTTGACTCCTGCGTCTGCCCCCGGAGGTGGCCCCGTGCGCCCCTTGTACCTTCCCGTTCGCCTGGCCGCCACGGTCATGGCCGTCGCCGCGGCCGCCGGTTGCATGAGCGTGGGGGACGAGGAGGGGGGCCGGGTCAGGCCGTCGCACTCGGCGGGGCAGTCGGGCGGTGAGGCGCCGGACGGCGGGCCCGGCGGGTCGGCGGGCGGGCACGGGTTCGGCGCGGCGGGCGGCGAGGACAAGCGCGGGCACGGCAAGGGCGGCAAGAAGGGCAAGGCGGGTGACTCCGCCTCCCCCGTGCCGTCCTCGCCGTCGGCGGGCGTGAGCGCGCCGGCCTCGGCGGGGGCGAGGCCGGGCGGGAGCGAGAAGCCGGCGGAACCCAAGCCGCCGAACGAGGAGCCGACGCCCACGCGCTCCCCCGACCCGGAGCCGCCGCCGTCACCGGAGCCCCCGCCGTCGCCCTCGCCGGAGCCGACGGTCGCCGAGCCGTCGTCGTCGGCGCCCGGGGAGCCGGCGCCGCAACTGGTGGACCGGGAGCCGGCACCGGAGGCGGGGGCGCCGGCGTAAGTGTGTCGGGGCGCCGGCGCAGGGGTGTCGGGGTCGTCGGCGTAGGGGGGCCGGGGGCGTCGGCGTAGAGGTGTCAGGGGACTGGCGTACGGGTGTGACGTACGTCTACTGGGCTCGGTTTGCCTTCGGGGGTGGAGGGTGCGTATGGTGGTAGATCGTTTGATCCCATTTGCCCGGCGCCAACGCAGAGCGCGCCGTGTGGCGCGTACTCTCCCTTGCCGTGGCGGACCGCATAGAGGCGGTCGTATTGCGAATCACGGAGTTGACGGGCGCGTGCCGACGAGACTCCGGAAGGTTTCGCATACGCATGTCCATTTCCAGTACTGATCACGTCGTCGTGTCCACCGTCGAGAACGGCGAGAACGACGAGGCGACCAGCACCCCCGAGGTCACCTTCGCGGACCTCGGTCTCCCCGAGGGCGTCGTGCGCAAGCTCGCGCAGAACGGCGTGACCACCCCCTTCCCGATCCAGGCGGCGACCATCCCGGACGCCCTGGCCGGCAAGGACATCCTCGGCCGTGGCCGCACCGGCTCCGGCAAGACCCTCTCCTTCGGTCTGCCGACCCTGGCCCGGCTCTCCGGCGGCCGCACCGAGAAGCACAAGCCGCGCGCCGTCATCCTCACCCCGACCCGTGAGCTCGCGATGCAGGTCGCGGACGCGCTGCAGCCCTACGGCGACCAGCTCGGCCTGAAGATGAAGGTCGTCTGCGGCGGTACGTCCATGGGCAACCAGATCTACGCCCTGGAGCGCGGTGTCGACGTGCTCGTCGCCACCCCGGGCCGTCTGCGCGACATCATCAACCGCGGCGCCTGCTCCCTGGAGGACGTCGAGGTCGCCGTCCTCGACGAGGCCGACCAGATGTCCGACCTGGGCTTCCTGCCCGAGGTCACCGAGCTGCTGGACCAGGTGCCGGCGGGCGGTCAGCGGATGCTGTTCTCCGCGACGATGGAGAACGAGATCAAGACCCTCGTCGATCGGTACCTGAACGACCCGGTCTCGCACGAGGTGGACGCCGCCCAGGGCGCGGTGACGACCATGTCGCACCACATCCTGATCGTGAAGCCGAAGGACAAGGCGCCGGTGACGGCCGCCATCGCCTCGCGCAAGGGCCGCACCATCATCTTCGTCCGCACCCAGCTGGGCGCCGACCGGGTCGCCGAGCAGCTGCGCGAGGCGGGCGTGAAGGCCGACGCGCTGCACGGCGGCATGACGCAGGGCGCGCGGACGCGGACGCTGGCCGACTTCAAGGACGGGTACGTCAATGTCCTCGTCGCCACCGACGTCGCCGCCCGCGGCATCCACGTCGACGGCATCGACCTGGTCCTCAACGTGGACCCGGCCGGCGACCACAAGGACTACCTGCACCGCGCCGGCCGTACGGCCCGCGCCGGTCGTACGGGCACGGTCGTGTCCCTCTCGCTGCCGCACCAGCGGCGCCAGATCTTCCGTCTGATGGAGGACGCCGGCGTCGACGCCGGGCGCCACATCATCCAGGGCGGCGCGGCCTTCGACCCGGAGGTCGCCGAGATCACCGGCGCCCGCTCGATGACCGAGGTCCAGGCCGAGTCCGCGGGCAACGCGGCTCAGCAGGCCGAGCGTGAGGTCACCCACCTCACCAAGCAGCTGGAGCGCGCGCAGCGTCGCGCGGCCGAGCTGCGCGAGGAGGCCGACCGGCTGGTCGCCCGGGTCGCCCGTGAGCGGGGCGAGGACCCGGAGGCGGCAGTGGCCGAGGCGCAGGCCGCCGCGGCCGTCGAGACCGTCGACACCGCCGAGGCTCCGGCCGTGACCGAGGTCTCCGTGCCGGAGCAGCGGGCCGCGCGGGACACCGACCGGGACGAGCGCGGTGCGCGGTCGTACGAGCGGGACCGTGACGACCGTGGCGGCCGTTCGTTCGAGCGCCGTGACGACCGGGGTGGCTTCCGCCGGGACGAGCGGGGCGACCGGGGTGACCGCGGCGGCTTCAACCGTGACCGTGACCGTGACCGTGACCGGGACCGTGGGTTCCACCGGGACCGTGACGACCGTGGCGGCCGTGGCTTCGAGCGGCGCGACGACCGGCGTCCGTTCAACCGTGACGACCGGGGTGGGCGTGGCTTCGAGCGGCGCGACGACCGGGGCGGGCGGTCCTTCGAGCGGCGCGACGAGCGTCGTCCGTTCGACCGTGACCGCGACCGTGGCTTCGGCCGGGACCGTGACGACCGTGGTGGCCGTGGTTTCGAGCGCCGTGACGACCGGGGCGGCTTCCGCCGGGACGACCGCGGCGGCCACCGTGGCAGCGACCGTCCGTTCAACCGCGACCGCCGCGACGACCGCCCGGGCTTCCGCACCGGCGGCCACGACCGCCCGTACGGCCGCCGTGACGACCACCGTGGCACCGGCGGCTCCTTCGGACGCCGCGAGGACAAGCCGCGCTGGAAGCGCAACGGCTGACCGCAGCGGTCCATGTGAGTGAACGCCGTGGCCCCCACCGACTCACCGGTGGGGGCCACGGCGTTTTTCCGTGCCGGGAGTCGGCCGAAACCCCTTTCCCCGGGGCTGTGAAACGCCTGTAGGATCAGCCGACTTGTGAGACGGATGTGAAGGCCGGGGGGCCGTGGGCGCCGGAGTCGGTGTCCAGCCCGTCTCCGTGTTCCCGGGGAGGGACCCTCTTGGCTCGTCATGGCTTCGTACGTCTGCGTCTTGTCGCCGCTTCCGCCGTGTTGGCGGCCGGGCTGAGTCCGTTGTTGCCGTCGACGCCGGCGGTCGCGGACACGCCGCAGGAGACGGTGGTGCCGGCGACGCTGCGCGACACGTACACCGGGGGCGGGCTCTACGCCGGGCTCACGAACTACGGACAGGACGGTGCCGGCGCCCAGGGCGTCTTCCACTCCCTGGAGGGTTCAGGGCTCGTCTGGACGCGGTACGCGGACGGCACGTCCGTGAAGGTGGTCCCCCCGCCGGGGACCACCGTCTTCGGGACAACCGGCGGCGACGTCCTCGCGTACCGCTTCGCGGGCGGCCGGGTCGATCTGTGGAACGCGGCCGACGACACGACGCGCACCGTTCGGATACCCGAGGGCCTGTCCATGCTCACCGCCTACGACGACCTGGTGGTCGCTTTCCGCGCGGTGCAGGACGGGAGCGGGACGTCCCGGCGGGAGGTACACCTGCTGTTCCCGGAGACCGACGGCAGCACGCGTGACGTGCTGGTCACGGGGGTGCCCGGGGGAGTGACCCTTGGGTTCCCCAGGGGCGGGGACGCCGACGGCCTGCTGTTCAACGCCGGGCAGCCGAACGGGCCGTACCTGTCCCTCATGGTCGATCGGAGGACCGGTCAGGTCACAGGCTGGACCGAGCCAGTGCCGACGGCGTACCTCAAGGCAAGTGTCACCAGCGACTACGTGGTCTGGTACACGGGAAGCCAGAAGGCCGCGCTCGTGTACTCCCGCTCCGACTTGTCCGCCCCGCCGGTCTCGGTCCCGCTCGTCGGCGTCGGCGACGCATCCTCGGTGGTGGACCTTGCGGTGGTAGGCGACTGGCTCGTCTACCAGACGGGTACCGCCACCAGGACGATGGCCACCCCCATCGCGGGCGGCTCCTCGGTGACGTTGCTGCCCTCTTCCGACCGGCTCCTCTCCGGTGTCTCCAACGGCACCGCCCTCGCCGTCGGCCGTACGATGTCCCCCACCGACGACTGGGGCGTCCAGCGCATCCAGCCCGGCCCCGACGGCACTCCGGTCGTCACTCAGGTGAAGGCGCTGCCCAAGCCGCCGCTCAAGATCCAAGGGCTGTCGCTGGACCACGGCCGGCTGGTGCTCACCGACCAGATAAGCGCCGTGGCGGGCGGGGGCTCGCGGACCGCGCGTCTGCGTACGATCGCCCCGACCGGCGCGCCCGCGTACGGTCCGTCCTCCACCTTCCTCGAGGGCGGCACGGTCGGAAACTGCGCTGTCGACGATGTCGCTTGCTCCCAGATCTGGGGTGCCGCCGACGGGCAGATCGTCTGGCTGGAGCACGACCCGGCCACGAACAGCGACCGGCTCAGCAACGGCGGGTCGGGTTACTCGGTCAAGGAACGGAAGGTGCCCGCCGGTGGACAGATCACCGACGTGTCCGGCCGCTATGTGATCCACACCACCGCCAGCCAGCAGTCCGTCTACCGCATCACCAGCCCGATCACCAGCGGCCCGACCCTCACCCGTACCCCGGGCCCGGCCGCCCTCTCCGGCGACACCCTGTGGACCCCGGGCGCGACCCCGGGAACCCTGACGGCGTACGACCTCACGGCCAGGAAGACCACCGAGACCCTCACCACCGACGCCGGCTGCACCCCCACCGACCTCCAGGCACTGGGCCGCTGGATCTACTGGACCTGCGACGGCCGCGCGGGCGTCTACGACCGTACGGCGGGCGCTTCTGTGTCCGTGCCTGTCGGCGAGGCCCAGCTGGGCGACGGGTTCGTGGTCACGCATGACAAGCAGGCCGGGAAACTCACGCTCACGACGGTCGTCGGTGGCGCGCCCGCGAGCCGGGTCGTCGGCGATCTGCCCGACACCGGCTTCTCACAGCGCGGCGTGCGCTGGACCGTGGACGAGTCCGGGGCGAACGCGGCCTACGTCGACGCCCAGGAGCAGGTGCATCTGGTGCCCTCGGGTGTGCCGCAGCAGCCGTTGCGGCAGCTGGAGCCCGCTCAGGGTGTACCCCAGACGTCCCCCGGCTATCGCACCTTCACATCCGTGCTGCTGTCGAAGCCGGTCGCGGGCTGGCGGCTGGACATCCGCAGCAAGGCGACGGGCAAGAATGTCGAGGGGATGGACGGCGGTGCCGTGCGCGGTGCGCTGAACGTCGGCTGGGACGGCTACGACGTGTCCGGGAAGCCTTTCCCCAACGGTTCGTACGACTGGACGCTGAGGTTCACGCCCGTGGACGGCGTCGGCGATCCGCTGGTGGTGCGGGGCACCGTCCGGATGGTGGGCGGCGCTGCCGTGTTCCACGACTACGCGGGTCCCGGGTCGAAGCCGGACGGTGTCGGCGACATGCTGACCATGCCCGCCTCGGGCACCCTGACCTACCAGCAGGGCACGGGCCAAGGCACGTTCTCCGGCCAGGTCAGCGGTTCCGGCTGGCCGAGCGGCATCAAGGCGGTGCCGTTCGGGGACCTGAGCGGCGACCGCTGCAACGACGTCCTCGTCCGGCTGAGCAGTGGGGCGCTGCGGCTGTACCGGACGGGCTGCGGTGGCGCGGTGCGGCCCACGTCGCCGTACACCACGCTGGGCACGAGCGGCTGGACCCAGTTCGACGTCATGACCTCGCCGGGTGACGTCAACAAGGACGGTCGCCCGGACCTGATCGCCCGCAACTCCTCGACCGGCAGGGTGTACCTGTACAAGGGCACGGCGGCCGGCACGCTGGCGGCACCCGTCAAGCTGTACGACAACTGGAAGTCGTACAAGAAGATCGTCGGTGTGGGTGACCTCAACGGTGACGGCGTCGGCGATCTCATCGCGCAGGACACGTCCAACAACCTCTACCGGTACATCGGCAAGGGCAACGGGACCTTCTCCGCCCGCGTGAAGCTGTTCGCCGGCTGGGGCGGGACGTACAACGCGGTCGTCGGGGTCGGGGACATCACCGGGGACGGGAAGGCGGACCTCGTCGCGCGGGACACCGCGGGCGGGCTGTACCGGCTGAACGGCACCGGGACCGGCACCTTCGGGGCGCGAGTGAAGATCGGCGCGGGCTGGCAGAACTACAAGGGCCTTTTCTAGCCAAGTCGTGACGTGTGTCACGCCCCCGGTGAGGGAATTGCTGGGGGCATGACAGATGACGCCAGAGTGAGTGGGCTGTCTGACGAGGAACGGCTGGCCCAGCTCGGTTACACGCAGGTTCTCGCCCGCCGCATGTCGGCGTTCTCCAACTACGCGGTCTCCTTCACGATCATCTCGGTGCTCTCGGGATGCCTGACGCTGTATTTGTTCGGCATGAACACCGGCGGCCCGGCGGTGATCACCTGGGGCTGGGTGGCCGTCGGGCTCATGACGCTGTTCGTCGGACTGTCGATGGCCGAGATCTGCTCGGCGTACCCGACGTCGGCCGGGCTCTACTTCTGGGCGCACCGGCTGGCGCCGCCCCGGAGCGCGGCCGCGTGGGCCTGGTTCACGGGCTGGTTCAACGTGCTCGGGCAGGTGGCGGTGACCGCCGGCATCGACTTCGGGGCCGCGTCCTTCCTCGGCGCGTACCTGAACCTCCAGTTCGACTTCGAGGTGACGCCCGAACGGACCATCCTGCTGTTCGCGGCGATCCTGCTGCTGCACGGCCTGCTCAACACCTTCGGCGTCCGCATCGTCGCCCTGCTGAACAGCGTGAGCGTGTGGTGGCACGTGCTGGGCGTCGCGGTCATCGTGGGCGCGCTCACCTTCGCCCCCGACAAGCACCAGTCCGCGTCCTTCGTCTTCGGCGAGTTCGTCAACAACACCGGCTGGGGCAGCGGGGTGTACGTGGTGCTGCTGGGCCTGCTGATGGCCCAGTACACCTTCACCGGCTACGACGCCTCCGCCCATATGACGGAGGAGACCCACGACGCGTCGACGGCCGGCCCGAAGGGCATCGTGCAGTCCATCTGGACGTCCTGGATCGCCGGCTTCGTCCTCCTCCTCGGCTTCACCTTCGCGATCCAGTCCTACGAGGGCGCCCTCACGTCCCCGACCGGCGCGCCGCCCGCCCAGATCCTCCTCGACGCGCTCGGCGCGACCGCGGGCAAGCTGCTCCTGCTCGTCGTCATCGGCGCCCAGCTCTTCTGCGGCATGGCGTCCGTGACGGCCAACAGCCGCATGATCTACGCCTTCTCCCGCGACGGCGCCCTGCCCTTCTCGCGTGTCTGGCACACGGTCAGCCCGCGCACCCGCACCCCCGTCGCGGCGGTCTGGCTGGCGGCCGGCGGCGCGCTGCTGCTGGGCCTGCCGTACCTGATCAATGTCACGGCGTACGCGGCGGTCACCTCCATCGCGGTGATCGGCCTCTACATCGCCTACGTCATCCCCACCCTGCTGCGCCTGCGCAAGGGCGAGGCCTTCGAACGGGGGCCGTGGCATCTGGGCCGGTGGTCGCGGGCGGTGGGGGTCGTGTCGGTCACCTGGGTGGCCGTGATCACGGTCCTCTTCATGCTGCCCCAGGTCTCCCCGGTGACCTGGGAGACCTTCAACTACGCCCCGATCGCCGTCCTCGTCGTCCTGGGCTTCGCCGCCGTCTGGTGGGTGGCCTCGGCCCGGCACTGGTTCCTCAATCCCGCGCACGAGAGGGCGGCCGTCCGGCAGGGGACGGCGGCGGAGGTGACGGCCGAAACGGCCGAAACGGCCGATCCGTGACCGATCTTCGTCCTCGGCAGGGCCGTGTCCCCGATACCCGATCGGAGACACGGCCTCGTCGGGCTATGCTCGGGGTGGCAACATCGCCTGGGCCCTTAGCTCAATTGGCAGAGCAGTGGACTTTTAATCCATTGGTTGTGGGTTCGAGTCCCACAGGGCCTACCGGTGGCGGGGCAGGAAAACACCCTCTGACCTGCTACGCAGCGCTCGGGTCGGCTTCGGTCGGCTCGGGCGCTGTGGCGTTTTCGGGGCTCTGCGCGGGATCAACCGCCCGTGGGCCGTCCGCGGGCGGCCAGCAGCGCGATGTCGTCCTCGCACAGGCTGTTCGTCAGATGGTCCAGGACGGTGTCGAGGAGGTTCTCCAGGGAGCCGTCCGCGGACAGGTTCAGGTTCGTGAGGGCTCGTACCGCCTCGTCGATGTCCGTGTTGCGCTGTTCCACCAGGCCGTCCGTGTAGAGGAGCAGTACGGCGCCCGGCTCGAATGCGAACGTTGTCATCTCGTAGTCGCCGAGCTCCGTGCCCATCGGGGGGCCGGCCGGGAGGGTCAGCACCTCCGTGCCGCCGCCCGAGCGGATGACGACGGGCGGCAGATGTCCGGCGCTGGCCGCCGTACAGGTGCCGGCCTGGGGATCGACCAGGACGAGGAGGCAGGTGGCGACGCGGTCGAGGCCGATGCGTGCGGCCCGGCGGTCCGCTTCGCGGAGCATCGCGTCGACGGGGAGACCGGCGGCGGCCACGGTGCGCAGGACGGAGCGGTACTGGCTCATGGCGACCGCGGCCTGGAAGCCGTGCCCCATCACGTCGCCCATGACCAGCAGGGTCCGGCAGTCCGGCAGGGCGATCGAGTCGTACCAGTCCCCGCCGACGAGGGCGCTGCGGCCGGAGGGCAGATAGCGGGTGGCCACCTCGACGCTGGGGTGGGGGCTGTCGGGCTCGGACAGCAGCGCCCGCTGGAGTTCCAGCGCCATGGTGTGCTCGTCGGAGTACCTGCGGGCGCTGTCGATGGAGGAGGCGGCGCGTGCGGCGACGCCCTGGGCGGTGAGGACGTCGTCCTCGGTGAAGGGGGTCGAGGTGCCGGCCCGCATGAGGATCACGACGCCGACACAGCGGCCGGCGGTGGGCAGCGGGACCATCAGCACGGAATGGACGCCGGCCGCTCGAATGATCTTCGCGCGGTCGGGGATCAGGGTTATTTTCTGGAGCAGTTCGTCCGTGGCCATGTTGCTCAGCCACGGCCGTCCGCTGTCGATGCAGCGCCGGGCGGTCGCGCCCCGTGGAAGGTCCAGATAGGGTTCCGGACCGCCCAGGCCGCGCAGATGCCACTGCAGCTCCGGCGGCGCCGAGAGCGCCATCTTCCGCAGGCGCAGCATTCCCGGGGCCGGCGGGGGCCCGGCCAGGAACTCCTCCTCGACGATGCCCACGGCGGCCACGTCGGCCAGGGACGGGGCGAGGAAGTCGGCGAGTTCGGCGCAGGTGGCCTCGACGTCGAGGGTGGTGCCGACGCGGGTGGCGGCGGCGTCCAGCAGGGCGAGTCGCTGGTGGGCGTTCTCCAGGTCGTCGAGGTACTGGCGCAGGTTGCTGACCTCCACGCAGATCCCGCACACCCCGATGGTCCGTCCGCGTGACTCCAGCCGGTGGAACACCGCGCGCCAGAGCCTGCGGCCCACGCGTGACGGGATCCGGGTGGTGCCCGTCAGCGTCACCTCGCGTGGCTGCCCGTCCGCCAGCACCTCGATCAGGATGTCGTCGGGGCTGTGGATGTCCGGCAGCACCTCGCCGATCTTCTTGCCGAGGAAGGCGGTGGCGGGCACCCCGGTGACGTGCACCCAGGCCGGGTTGACGTAGAGGTAGCGCAGGTACTCGTCGAGGATGATGACCGGGGCGGCCGTGCCCTCGACGATCCGGCGCAGAAATCCGCACTCACAGGCTCTCTCCGTCCCGTCGAGCAGGAGGTGCGGCAGCGTCATCCGCAGGCCCTCGGCCTGATCCTGGGGGAACAGCCACGGCGGCGGGAGTTGTTCAGCGTTCACCTGTTCTCTCCTGCTGTCCAGGCCGCATGGGTCCCTTTCCCATCGTGTGGGGTGGGGTGGGGTTGCGCATCTTCGCGCCGGACAGCTGAGGCGAGGGCCGCGCGATGGGTCGCGCGGGCCCTTCAGATGGTGGGTTCGCCCGCTTCGGGCGCCGCGCGGGGTGGCTGCTCGACGACGAAAGATCCTTTACCGCGCACGGTGACGATCAGACCGCGCTCGCGAAGTTCCTGTGCGGCTCGCCGTGCCGTAAGCCGCGCCACGCCGTACTCGTCGGCGAGGTGGTTCTCCGAGGGGATGGGCCTGTCCGGAGCCAGTTGCCCGGACGCGATCTTCTCGGCGATGACGTCGGCCAGCTGAACGTAGAGCGGTCGGCCTCGTCACCCCGCTCGACGGCACCGACTCCGCCCTCGTGCGCCCCTACCTCACCGTCGGCTTCGGGAGCGACCTCGACCGGCACCTCATCGGCGTGCAGGAGGCGGCTGCCTGATGGGCCGCGCAACCGATCCCGCGACGAACCCCCCACCCCGACTCCTGCCCTGGCCGTCTCTCGACGGCAAGCCCTGCTATCTCGTGACGGACGGCGGCGGTGGGTACCTGTCCCGCCTCGCCGACGACCTGGAGGCCATGCAGCTCACCATGGCCGCCGATGTGCTCGGCCTCGCCCGCAAGGTGCTGGACGACCCGATGTCGCCGTACACCGAGGTGCGGTACGCCGGCCTCCGCCTCGCCGAGTGTCTGACCGACGCCCTGCGGGTCGCGGAGTCCCGTGGAATGCGCCTGCCCGCACAGGACCCTGAGCCGCAGGCGCCTTGACTCGAACATAGCTATGTTCGTTCGATCAGAGTCATGGTAGAAATGCGCCCATGGGTGCAGCCAATCGCCTCGACCTGACCCTCCGCCTCGTCCAGGGCGCCGAAGGCCGTGTCTCCGTCGCCGAGTTGTCGCAGCGGCTCGGCGTGTCCGAGATGACTGTGCGCCGGGATCTCGACGCGCTGGAGAAGCAGGGGCTCGTGCGGCGGGTGCATGGTGGGGCCGTTGCTGGTCGGGCCCGGGAGGAGGGGGGTGGGTTCGAGGCGCGGGAGGGGTGGCAGGCGGCCACCAAGGATCGGCTCGGGGCGGCCGTCGCCGGGCTTGTCGAGCCGGGGGCGCGCGTGTTGCTCGACGCCGGGACCACGACCGTCCATGTCGCCGAACACCTCGCCGCGCGCGGGCCGTTGACCGTCGCCGTGCTCAGTCTGCAGGCGGCCGTACGGCTGGCCGACCGGCCCGGGATCGACCTGCTGGTCGTCGGCGGGCGGTCACGGCCGGGGGAGCGGTCCCTGGTGGGGCCGTTGGCGCTGCGGACTCTGGAGTCGCTCGCCTTCGACCTGTTCGTGATGTCCATCGGCGGGGTGCACGCCACGCACGGCTGGTCCGAGTTCTCCCTGGACGACGCCGCCGTGAAGCAGGCGGGACTCGGCCAGGCCGTCCGCACCGTCGCCGTGGCCGACGCGACCAAGCTGGGCGTCCGCGCGTTCAGCCAGGTCGCCCCGCTCGACGCCGTGCACACCTTCGTCACCGACGCCGCCGCGGCCGACCCCGTCACCCACCCCGGTGGCCCCCAGACCCTGGACGCCCTGCGCGAGGCGGGCGTCGAGACCCTGCTCGTCTGAGACCGGCTCAGGGATCCGACTCCCGAACCGACCCGAGCCGCCCGCAGTAACCGAGTACGCCCTCAGTAACCGAGTACACCTCGGCAACCGCACCGCACTTCGACAACCGAGCCCTCTCAAGGAGTGAGTGAGCCAGTGACCCGTCCTCCCCTGATGGTCCTCGTCGCCGGGCCGTACCGTTCCGGCACCGGTGACGACCCCGCCAAGCTCGCCGCGAACGTACGGGCCATGAACGAGGCCGCCCTCGCCCTGTTCCGGGCCGGGCACCTTCCCGTCACGGGCGAGGCGCTCGCGCTGCCCCTGCTGGAGACGGCCGGCAGCACCGCCCCCGGCGACCCGCTCTTCGAGGAACTCTTCCACCCCGTCGCCGAACGCCTGCTCGACCGCTGCGACGCGGTCCTGCGGATCGGCGGCCCCTCGGAGGGAGCCGACCGGATGGTGGCGCGGGCGCGGGCCCAGGGCAAGGACGTCCACACCGATCTCGCCGACCTCGGCGTCGTACCGGCCGGTGACCGCCGATGACGGAGCACACCGGTCCGGGCCGCCCGGGCATCGACCTCCCCGACGCGCGCGGCCGTACCGGACTCGACCGCCAGGGGCGCGACCTCACCGGCAACCCCCGCGTCCGCATCCACGACGTGGAGGTCCTCGCCTGCGACTGGTCCGTCCTGCGCCGCACCACCTTCGACTACCAGCACAGCGACGGCCACTGGAGCCGCGAGCGGCGCGAGACGTACGACCGCGGCGACGGCGCGACGATCCTGCTCTACGACCCCGAGCGGCGTACGGTCCTGCTGACCCGTCAGTTCCGGCTGCCCGCCTACGTCAACGGGCACCCCGACGGCATGCTGCTGGAGACGGCGGCCGGGCTGCTGGACGGCGACGACCCGCAGGCGGCGATCCGCCGCGAGGCCGAGGAGGAGACCGGCCGGACCGTCCACGAGGTCGAGCACGTCTTCGACGCCTACATGAGCCCCGGCTCGGTCACCGAACGCCTGAGCTTCTTCGCCGCGCCCTACGACGGGTCGGCCCCCGGCGCCGACACGGCCGGCGTCGCCGACGAGGGCGAGGACATCACCGTCGTGGAACTGCCCTTCACCGAGGCGCTCGCCCTGATCCGCACCGGCGAGATCGCCGACGCGAAGACCATCATGCTGCTCCAGTGGGCCGCGCTCGACGGCCCCTTCGGGCGCGAGTGACCAGCGGGGAGACGACGACGGGGATCCGCGGAGGCCTGAGGAGGCCTCAGCCCACGCTGAGCTCCGTCAGGTCCGCCAGTGGCAGCGTGTGCTGCGTCTGCAGGACCTTCGCGCGCAGGTAGCGCACGTTGTGCGGGGTGGTGAAGACGCCCGTGGGCACCCGGTCGTGCACGTCGATGTCCAGCCCGCGGAGCTGGTCGGCCTTGTCGGGGTTGTTGGACAGCAGGTCCAGGGCGGTGATGCCCAGGGCGCGCAGCATCTGGGCGGCGGCCGTGTAGTCCCGGTCGTCCTCCGGCAGGCCGAGGGCGGCGTTGGCCTCGTAGGTGTCCAGGCCCTGGTCCTGGAGGGCGTACGCGTCGAGCTTGTTGTAGAGACCGATGCCCCGGCCCTCCTGACGGAGGTAGAGCAGGACGCCGCCGCGGTCGGCGATGCGCTCGACGGCCTCGCGCAGCTGGGGGCCGCAGTCGCAACGGGCGGAGCCGAAGACGTCGCCGGTCAGGCACTCGGAGTGCAGCCGGACCAGGGGGACGGGGCCGGGGTCGCCGAGGACGACGGCCACGTGCTCCTGGCCGTCGACCAGGCCGTGGAAGGTGACGAGTTCGGCGTCGACGGAGTAGCCGTCGGCGAAGCGCAGCGGTACCCGGACGCGGGCACGCGGTGTGGCGGCGGGGGTGTCGGGCATGCGGGTCTCCGGGTCCAGGCGATCATCTCTGCTTCAGATTTGAAGCAGATCTACGAGTCGAGACCCTACCCTATGCTTTAAATTTGAAGCAACGGATTTGTGGCGCGCCTCATGCGGCTGCGGCCCACGGGGCGTGGCTCAGGGCGGCATGACTCGCGGGCGGCGTGGCCCATGGGCGGCATGGCTCATGAGCGGCGTGGCTCGTATGGGTTGCGACTCACGGGGTCACGGCTCGCGTGGTCGGCTTACGGAGGCGGGGCTCGCGTGATCGCGGCTCACGTGGTCGCGCCTCACGTGGGTCCCGAGCAGGGCGACGAGCGTCGGCGCCACGGGAGATCGTCGGGCGCGGCCTCGCTGTCGCCTCCCTGGAGTCCCTGTGTGACCTGCGTGAAGATCTCCTCCAGCTGCCTCACCTGCTCGGGCGTGAGCCGGTCGAAGAGGAAGGCGCGGACCGTCTCGACATGGCCGGGCGCCACGCGCTCCAGGACCGTCATGCCCTCGTCGGTCAGGACCGCGACGCTCCCGCGCTTGTCCCAGCGGCACTCCTCGCGCCGCAACAGCCCGTCCTTCTCGAGGCGGGTCACCGCATACGTCAGCCTGCTGCGGGTGATCTTCAGCCGCTCCGCGAGGTCGGTCATGCGCAGCCGTCGCTCCGGCCTCTCGGAGAGGGTGGCGAGGATGGAGTAATAGAGGTGAGGCATGCCGGCCTCCTGCTGGAGCTGCCGGTCGATGGCGTCCTCCAGGAGGAGGTATCCGGCGACGTACGCGCGCCAGGCGCGTTGCTCCTCGGGGGTGAGCCAGCGGGTCGTCATGCCACCAGTGTAGGTTTGTTTCAAACTTGAACCAAGAGCTGTCCCGGCCGGATACCGCTCGGCCAGGTTCCACGGAGAAAGGCCACCCGGCCGAGCCGCCGCCGACCCTGGCCCACCGCCGGCCCCAACCGCTGCCAGACCCGACCCGTCAGCCCCGACCGCCGACAGACCCGACCGCCGACAGACCCGACCCGCTTCCAGCCCCGACCCGCCGGCCCCGACCACCGACAGACTCAGCCCGCTGTCACGCCCAACCCGCCGCCAGACCCAGTCCGCCGCCAGAACCAGCCCGGGAGACCGCGCCGATGCCGTACCCGTACGTCCTGCTGTCCGCCGCCGTCTCCCTCGACGGCTACCTCGACGACACCGGCCCCGACCGCCTGCTGCTCTCCAGCCCCGCCGACTTCGACCGGGTCGACGAGGTGCGCGCCTCCGTCGACGCGATCCTGGTCGGCGCCGGCACCATCCGCGCCGACAACCCCCGGCTCCTGGTCAACTCGCCCGACCGCCGGGCGGCCCGCCTGGCCGCGGGCAAGCCGGAGTACCCCCTCAAGGTCACGGTCAGCGGCTCCGGCGAGCTGGACCCGGCGGCGAAGTTCTGGCACACGGGCGGCGAGAAGGTCGTGTACACGACCGACAGGGGCGCCGAACGCGCCCGCGCACTCGGCATCGCCGCCGACGTCGTCCCCCTGGGCCCCGGCCTCGACTGGCGACGACTCCTCGAACACCTTTACGACGTCCGGGGCGTACGGCGGCTCATGGTCGAGGGCGGCGGCACCATCCACACCCAGCTCCTGCAGGAGGGCCTCGCCGACGAACTCCAGCTCGTCCTGGCCCCCCTGTTCGTCGGCGAGCCGAACGCGCCCCGGCTCTTCGGTCCGGGCGGCTACCAGGGCGGACGGCTGCGGCTCGTCGAGACGCGCCGCATCGAGGACGTCGTCCTCATGCGCTACGAGCCCACCGCACCCGGCACCGGCCCGCTCCCCGCCGCCGCCGACCGGCACTGGCTGGCCCTCGCCTGCGAGCTGGCGGCCGCCTGCCCGCCCTCGCGGACCGCGTTCAGCGTGGGCGCGGTGGTGGTGGCCGCCGACGGGACGGAGCTGGCCCGCGGCCACTCCCGGGAGGCCGGCGACCCCGTCGTCCACGCCGAGGAGGCGGCTCTCGCGAAGATCGACCCCGCCGACCCCCGACTGCCCACCGCCACCGTCTTCACCAGCCTGGAACCCTGCACCCGGCGCTCCTCCCGCCCGGCGCCCTGCGCCCGCCTCATCCTCGACGCGGGTGTCCGCCGGGTCGTGACGGCCTGGCGGGAGCCGGACACCTTCGTCCACGCGGCCGACGGCACCGGGCTGCTGACGGCGGCGGGCGTGGACGTCGTCGTACTCCCGGACTACGAGGAGCAGGCCAAGGCACCCAACAGCCACCTGTTGTGAGCCCCCCGGGGGGGACCCCTGTGATCCGGTCGGTGTCCCCTCGGAGCCGGTCGGGACTCCCTTGTGAGCTGGTCGGGGACTCCCTCATGAGCTGGTCGGACAGCCCATGAATCAACCGTTGTGCTTCGTGTCCCACGCATGGCGTACACTGGTGTCATACCGACGCGGGGTGGAGCAGCTCGGTAGCTCGCTGGGCTCATAACCCAGAGGTCGCAGGTTCAAATCCTGTCCCCGCTACTCAAGGCCGAGGGCCGGAACCCGAATCAGGGTTCCGGCCCTCGGTGCGTTCATCCACTTCCCCGTACTTCCCCGTACTTCCCCGCATGTCTTCACCCTTGATCATCATCACGGCCGGTGACCGGGTGAGCGCCGTCCGCATAACATCTGAGTCACCATCAAAACCCGTGTGACCCCTGATGCGCCCCTGAGGTATCTCCTAGCGAAGGTCAACTCGCCCGTTTTTCACCGGACGTGGGACAAAAGTCCAGGCCAAAAATGTTGTTGATCAAGCGGAACGGCTTGGAATCCCGGGCCCGGGTCTATTAACGTTCGATAACGCAGCGCGGTCGTCCCAGCCGTCACAAGAGGCGGCTCCGTGCGCACGCGCCGAATCCCGTAAGGGAACCGGGGAACCACCACCTTGGGGTGAATCACGCGGAAGCCGCCGTGTAACAACGGCCGGTATACGCGCGTAGGAGACCTTCCCGCTCCGAACCCGTCAGCTAACCCGGTAGGCGACGGAAGGAAAGGAGTACGCCCGCGTGGCGTCCAACCGGCCTGCCCCAGAAGCCCCCAGCGCGCCCAGCCAGACCTTCGGCTACGGCAGCTACCGCACCGACGAGGGCCCCTGGGAGGAGTGGAACCCCACCGAGGAGTCCATTCGCCCGGTTCGCGGCCGGCACCGCGTCGCCAAGTCCAAGCAGCGCGGCGGACTCGCCCGCAGCTCCACCGTCCTCGGCGTAGGCGTCATAGCCGCCGTCGGCGGCGCGGGCATGGCCAGCGCCAACACCGGCAAGCCGCCGGTCTCCATCTCCATGCCGGACCTCCCCTCCGTGGGTTCCCTGATCTCGGACGAGGACACCCCCGAGGAGACGGCGCCCGCCCTCAGCACCTTCGGCACCTCCGTCGCCACGGACGACAGCACGGAGAGCGCCGCCGACGCCGGCGAGGCGCTGCGCAGCCGGATCATGGCGCAGGCCGAGTCGCAGCAGAGCCAGATCGAGGCCAAGGCCCTGGCCGCCGCCAAGGCCGCCGCGGCCAAGGCGGAGGCCGACGCGGCAGCCAAGGCCAAGCAGGAGGCGGAGGCCAAGGCCGCCGCCGCGAAGAAGAAGGCCGCCGAAGAGGCCGCGAAGAAGGCCGAGGCCGAGCGCCTCGCCGAGCTCGCCAAGCAGTACACGCTGCCGACCTCCTCGTACACCATCACCTCGACCTTCGGCCAGGCCGGCGCCTACTGGTCCTCCGGGTACCACACCGGCCTCGACTTCGCCGCCCCCACCGGCACCCTGATCAAGGCCGTGCACAGCGGCACCATCACCTCCGCAGGCTGGGACGGGTCGTACGGGTACAAGACCGTGCTCACCCTCGACGACGGCACCGAGATCTGGTTCGCCCACCAGTCCTCCATCAGCGTCAGCGTCGGCCAGAAGGTCTCCACCGGTGAGGTCATCGGCCGAGTCGGCGCCACCGGCAACGTCACCGGCGCCCACCTCCACCTGGAGGTCCACCCCGGCGGCAGCAGCTCCGGCATCGACCCGGGAGCCTGGCTGCGGGAGCACGGCGTGAACCCCTGAGTCTTCCGGGGAGTTTCCGGAGGTTCCCGGGGGTCGGTGAGGTCTCCCGCGTTCTCCCCGGACATTTCCCGGATGTTTGCGAACCCTTGGCCGGAGACGCGGAATGCGCGCCTCCGGCCAAGGCGTTGACGCAG
Source organism: Streptomyces aurantiaciflavus (assembly GCF_049808595.1). Lineage (NCBI taxonomy): Bacteria > Bacillati > Actinomycetota > Actinomycetes > Kitasatosporales > Streptomycetaceae > Streptomyces > Streptomyces aurantiaciflavus. The sequence goes on from NZ_JBNCAQ010000049.1 coordinate 51,082, forward strand.
AGCATGACTTCTCTGCGCAAGCTCGGTTCCTCCGACCTCGAGGTCTTCCCGCTCGCCCTCGGCGGCAACGTCTTCGGCTGGACCGCCGACGAGACGGCCACCTTCGCCGTCCTCGACGCCTACACGGCCGCCGGCGGCAACTTCGTCGACACCGCCGACTCCTACTCGGCCTGGGTCGACGGCAACAGCGGCGGCGAGTCCGAGACCCTGATCGGCAAGTGGGTGAAGGCGCGCGGCAACCGCGACGACGTCGTGATCGCCACGAAGGTCAGCCAGCACCCCGACTTCCAGGGGCTGAGCGCCACCAACATCAAGGCCGCTGCCGACGCCTCCCTGCGCCGCCTCGGCACCGACCACATCGACCTCTACTACACCCACTTCGACAAGCCCGAAGTGCCCGTCGAGGAGATCATCGGCGCCCTCGACGACCTGGTGAAGGCCGGCAAGGTCCGGCACATCGCCGCCTCCAACATCTCGCCCGAACGCCTGCGGGCCTCCCTGGACTTCTCCGACCGCGAGGGCCTCGCCCGGTACGTGGCCCTCCAGCCGCACTACAACCTGGTCTCCCGCGACACGTACGAAGGCGAACTCCAGGACGTCGCCGCCGCCTCGGGGCTCGCCGCCGTGCCGTACTTCTCGCTGGCGTCCGGCTTCCTCACCGGCAAGTACCGGCCCGGCACGACCGTGGACAGCGCACGGGCCGAGGGCGCTGCGAAACACCTGGAGACCGAGCGGGGCCAGAAGGTCCTCGCCGCCCTGGACGAGGTCGCCCGGGCCCACGACAGCGAGATCGCCACGGTCGCGCTGGCCTGGCTCGCGGCCCAGCCGACGATCGCCGCCCCGATCGCCTCCGCACGCACCGTGGAGCAACTGCCGGCACTGCTGGCGGTGGCCGAGCTGAACCTGACGGAGGCGGAGACCACACGGCTGACGCAGGCGTCGGCGTAACGCGGTCCGTAGGGGGTGGGGGGGCGGGGGGCCTTGGGCTCTCTATGGTCCTTAGTGGTCCTTCGGCTCCCTGCGGGGCCTAGTGGCCCTTGGGCCCCCGCGGGCCCTTAGTGGTCCCTGGGGCCCCTACGGGCTCCTAGTGGTCCTTTGACCCACTAGGGGCCCGTGATGCTTTGGTGCTCTTAGGGGCCCGGCCCTTCGGGGCCCTTCGGGTCCAGCCGGTGCCCTAAGAGTTGGACGGGTGGTTGGGATGCGGACTGTACCCGTACCCCGCGTACCCGGGCTGCGGCTGTGCCTGCGGCTGCGGCTGCGCATACGGATACGGCTGCGGATACAACTGCGCCCCCGCCGGATACCCGTGTCCGTACCCGTGGGCGTACCCGAGCCCGTACCCCTGCCCGTACACCCCGTAGACCGGCCAGGGCGGTGCGGCCACCGGTACCGGGGGTGCCGTCATCCGGGCCGCGTGGTCCAGCGCGGGGCGCGCGATGTCCTTGCGCCGCCACAGCTCGTTCAGCAACTCGCGTTCCCGTACGACGAAGTCGGCACCGGCGCGGCCGAGGCGTCCCCGGTGCCGCAGGAACGCGAGCGAGGTCGCGTAGGCCTCGTACTGCGCCACCTCCCGCGCGGCCGGCTTGCCCAGGTGCCGGCGGGCGTAGTCGCGGGCCAGCCGCCGGGCTCGCATCGAGCCGAGCGCGTACGGCTCCGCCGGGGTGAGCCAGCCCGCGGCGGCGTAGGCGGGCAGTTCCTCGCGCACGGTGCCCAGTTCGCGCTGGCGCGTCCACACCACCAGCCAGGTCAGCACCGCGAACGCGGGCACCATGAACGCCCCGTACACCGCGAAGAAGCCCCACTCGCCGAGGACCGACGAGCCGTTCCAGAGGGCGTGCATGGCCATCGCGAGGAGCAGGCCGGTCAGCGGGAGCAGGACGCGTCGTACGCGCTGACGGTCCCCGGAGAGCGCGGCGATGCCGAAGCCGATGCCGGTCAGGACCGTGAACAGGGGGTGCGCGAACGGGGACATGATGATGCGCACGAAGAAGGTCGCGGCGGTGACGGAGGCGATGCCGCTGTCGCCGGTGAGCTGGTCGGTGCCGAAGGCGGTGCCGAGGTAGAGGATGTTCTCGGTGAACGCGAAGCCGGTCGCGGTGATCCCGGCTATGACGACTCCGTCGACGATTCCGGTGAAGTCCCGCCTGCGGAAGAGGAAGACGAGCAGGACGGCCGCGGCTTTCGCGGACTCCTCGACGACCGGCGCTATGACGGTGGAGCCCAGGGTGTCCGCGCCTGCGGGGTCGGCGGTCGCCGTGGCGATCCATCTCGTGGCGAAGCTGTTGGCGACGATCGCGATCAGCGCCGCCGCGCAGGCGCCCCAGGCGAACGCGAACAGCAGGTTCCGCCAGGGGCCGGGCTCGACCCGGTCGAGCCACCGGAAGGCGGCGACGAGCAGCGGTACGGGGAAGACGGCGAGCCCGAGCCCGACCAGGAACCCCTGCGTGCCGGTCTGTTCCCGCACCAGCGCCAGAATGACGAGTCCGGAGAGCGCCAGCAGGGTGATCAGCGCGCCGTAACGGACCCACCTGTGCTGCCACCAGTGCGCGTGCCGGAGCACACCTCCCTCGGGTGTGCCGCCCGGCCGGGGCGGCTGCGGCGGGTGCGGTGGGTACGGGGGACTGATGGCCACGGCATCGACCCTAACGAGGGAGAGGACGGTGGTGGAGGGGGTCGGTTCGGTCAGCCGTGCTGTACGCGGCGGAAGAGCAGATCGTTCACCACATGACCCTTGTCCAGCCCCTGCCCCTCGAAACGGGTCAGCGGCCGGAACTCGGGCCGGGGCGCGAAACCGCCGTCCGCCTGCGTGTTCTCGAAGTCGGGGTGCGCGGTGAGCACCTCCAGCATCTGCTCCGCGTACGGCTCCCAGTCGGTCGCGCAGTGCACCAGCGCGCCCGGCTTCAGACGGGTCGCGGCGAGGCTGAGGAACTCCGGCTGGATCAGGCGGCGCTTGTGGTGCCGCTTCTTCGGCCAGGGGTCGGGGAAGTAGACGCGCAGCCCGTCGAGGGAGTCGGGGTCCAGCATCTCGCGCAGCAGAATGATGGCGTCGCCGTTGCCGACACGGATGTTGGTGAGTCCGTCGCGGTCGGCGAGGTTGAGCAGGTTCCCCTGGCCGGGCGTGTGCACGTCGACCGCGAGGACGTTGGTGCCGGGATCGGCGGCGGCCATCCGCGCGGTGGCCTCCCCCATCCCGAACCCGATCTCCAGGACGACGGGCCGGTCGTTGCCGAACAACTCGGCGAGATCGACATGCCGCCCATCGATGTCGAGCCCCCACTTCGGCCACAGCCGCTGCAACGCATCGGCCTGCCCCGCGGTCACCCGGCTGCGCCGCGGCTGGAAACTCCGAATCCGCCGCTCGAAGTGAGACCCGGCAGGATCAGCCTTGGGCCCATCGGGAAACCGCGGCTCCCCTTTGCCACGGACATGCCGGAGGGACTCGCCGGGGGCGGGTCGGGGGGCTTCGGGAGTGTTCACAGAATCAGACACAGTGGGCTCGATTTTACGCTGGGCGGGTGGGGGCCCTGGAGGGGTGCACTGGAGCCGGACGAGGCCAGGCGCGCGGAGCTGGGACCGCCGTCGTCGGTGGACCAGGTGCAGGGGACGGAGTCCCCGCCGGGGTTCGGGGCGGGGCCCCGGGGTTTTTCCACGCTCGCCTTTCCTCTCCCCGTCCACTCCCGCCCTCACAGCACCTCCAGCACCCCCAACGCCCTTCGAGCCACCTCCCGCCCGATCGGCAGAGACGCCGTCGCCGCAGGCGAAGGCGCGTTCAGCACATGAACCGCCCGCGCCCCTTCCCGTATCAGGAAGTCGTCCACCAGCCCCCCGTCCCGCAACACCGCCTGCGCCCGCACCCCGGCCGCCGCCGGCACCAGATCCTCTTCCTCCACCGCCGGCAGCAACCGGCGCACCGCGTCCACGAACGCCCCCTTGGACCACGACCGACGCAGCTCACCCAGCCCGTACCGCCAGTGCTGCCGCCCCATCCGCCACACCCCGGGCCACGCGGCCGTCGCCGCGACCTCCCGCGGTCGTACGACCCCCCACCCGTACCCCTCCCGCGCCAGCGCCGGCACCGCGTTGGGCCCGATGTGGACGCCCCCGTCGATCCCGCGCGTGAGATGCACCCCGAGGAAGGGGAACGCCGGATCGGGCACCGGATACACCAGCCCCCGCACCAGCTCGGGCCGGGCCAGCTCGTAGTACTCCCCCCGGAACGGCACGATCCGCGCCTCGGGCTCGTCCCCGGTCAGCCGGGCGATCTCGTCGCAGTACAGCCCGGCGCAGTTCACCAGCACCCGCCCCCGCACGACGTCCCCGCGCGCGGTACGGACGGCGACCCCCTGCTCCGGCCGCCGGTCGACCTGCACGATCTCCGCGCCGTACCGGATCTCCGCCCCGGACGCCTCGCCGAGCTGCCGGGCGACCGCCGTGAAGTCGCAGATGCCGGTCGTACGCACGTGTATCGCCGCGAGTCCGCGCACCTCGGGCTCGTACTCGGAGATCTGGGTGGGGCCCAGCTCCCGCACCGGAATCCCGTTCTCCCGGCCGCGCTGGACCAGCGCGTGCAGGCGGGGCAGCTCCGCCCGGTCCGTGGCGACGATCAGCTTGCCGGTGACGGCGTGCGGGATGCCGTACTCCGCGCAGAACTTGATCATCTCGGCGGCGCCCCGCACCGCGTACTCCGCCTTCAGCGAGCCCGGCCGGTAGTAGATCCCGCTGTGGATGACGCCGCTGTTGCGCCCCGTCTGGTGCCGGGCGGGTCCCGGCTCCTTCTCCAGCACCGTCACCCGTGTCCCCGGCGCGGCACGCGAAATCGCGTGCGCCGTCGACAGGCCGACGATCCCACCGCCGATCACCAGCACGTCGCAGTCGTAACCGATCGCCCGACCCTCGCGCACCTGCACCACCTCCCAGCCTCGATAGTGCACTGCGCCACTGACAATGCCTTGAAACCCGAGAGGTGTCCGCAGGCCCGGACGACCGGATCCGAGGATCAGGCCGGAGCCATCAGCAGCGGCCGCGCCCGCTCCCGCAGCTCCACCACCCGCGGCTCGTCGCCGTACGGCTCCAGGCGGTGCAGGAGGTCCTTGACGTACTCGGTGGTGCGGGCGGACGAGATGCGTCCGGCCACCTCCACCGCCCGCACACCCTGCTCGCAGGCCGCGTCCAGGTTGCCCGACTCGAGTTCGGCGACCGCCGAGACGACGAGCCTGAGCCCGTGCGAGCGCACGAACTCCTCCGTCGGCTGCGACAGCGCCTGCTCCGTGAAGCGCCGCACCTGGCGTGGTGCCTTCAGATCGCGGTAACACTCGGCGGCGTCGGCGGCGAAGCGGTCGTAGGAGTAGAAACCGAGCCAGGACGGGTCGTTGTCGCCGTCGCGGGCGCGCTCCAGCCAGCTCTCGGCGGCCTTGAGGGCTGCGCCGGCGGCCTGGGCGTCTCCCGCGCGCGCGTGGGCGCGTGCCTCGACCAGGCGGAAGAAGCTCATCGTGCGGGCCGTGGCCAGGCCGCGGTTGCGCTCCAGGGCGGCCTGCGCGAGGTCGACGCCCTCGTCGCCGAAGCCGCGGTACGTCGCCTGCAACGACATCGACGCCAGCACGTACCCCCCGAGCGGGACGTCCGCGGCCGCGCGCGCGAGGCGCAGCGCCTGGATGTAGTACCGCTGGGCGGCCTCCTGCTGGCCCGTGTCGAAGGCCATCCAGCCGGCGAGGCGGGTGAGTTCGGCGCTCGCCCCGAACAGGGCGCGCCCCACTTCGTCGGAGTACGAGCCGAGCAGCAGCGGCGCCGCCTCCACCCGCAGGCACTCCGGCACCATGGACGAACGCCAGTCGCCGCCTCCGTACTTGGAGTCCCAGCGCCTGGCGTCCTCCGCGGCCTCCCGCAGCTTCTGCACATCGCTGTGGCCGACTTTGAGCGGTGCGCCGGAGCCCTCCACGGTGTGGGCCTCGCGCGCCACCGAACTGTCGGCCGGGGTTATCAGCCACCGCGAGGCCGGCGTTGCGTACGCGCTTACTGCGAACGAACCGGCCAGCGACTGCCAGATGCCACCGGAGCCGGCCCGGCGGCCCGCGAGGTCGAGGCGGTACAGCTCCGTCGCCGAGCGCACGGCCTGGCCGACGTCTCTGGGGAAGGCGAGGCCCACTTCGGGCGCGGGGTCCGCGTCCGCGAGACCGATCTCGTGCAGCGGCACCGGACGGCCGAGCTTCTGGCCGATCGCGGCCGCGATGAGGTGCGGCGCGGCACCCTGCGGCACCATGCCCTTCGACACCCAGCGCGCCACGGACGTCTTGTCGTAGCGAAGAGTCAACCCACGTTGAGCGCCAAGATCGTTGACACGTCGCGCGAGTCCGGCGTTGCTGATTCCCGCGAGGGCGAGAACGGCGCCGAGCTTTTCGTTCGGCCCGCGTTGCTCCCTGGACATTGCGCCACCCCTCGACACAGACGGCTGCCGCGCTGGCATAACCACGCGGCATTCGTAAACCCAGCGTAGTTCGCCGCATCCCAAGCGTTAAGGGGCATTCTTCCGGATGGCGGGATTGTGGCCCGTGCGGAAGTACGGGCGCCAGTACGGTGCGTGGTGGCGTGCTCCCGCTGTGTGGCCGTGCGCCTGCGCGTGCGCTCTTCTCCGGCCATCGGGGGAGCGGTTCCATGGGCCGTGCGTGGGTCGGCCCGCTGTACTGGATCCAGTGGGCTGGGGGACACCGCCGCCACCATCCCCGCGGGCGGCGGAACGGTCCGGGGGGCGGTCTCCGCCTCCCGGGCCGGCGCGCAGGTCGAGGCGCGCGGCTGTGTACGGAGCGTGTGCGGGCCTGTCTCAACGACGGTTACGCGCGCCGGATTTGGCCGAAAATCGACCCTGTGTTCTGTGGGTGAATTCGCTTCCCACCATGGAAATCGACGGCGCGCGGGGTGTTTTGGGGGAGCGTACAGGGGGCGCATTCGCGTCGCGCATGCGGGGGTGCACGCGGTTGCGGGCGCCCCGTGCGCGTGAGTGCGCACGGTCCCGCAGGTCGGCGCGGGGGCGTTCAAGGGGGCGCACTCCGGGGATCTCAAGCGGCGCCACCTCCTTCTGCGACGCGTTCTTCGTGGCAGCATGTGAACCGTTCGTACGGTGCACTGGTTGTCCACAGCCTGTGGAGGCGTCGATGCGGTGGTTGGTGGGATGGAGCAGCACCGCCGCGGGCGCCGTCGGCCCCGGCGTCGGAGCGGGGGGCTACGGCGGCCCCGGCGCGTACGCCGGCGAGGACGGCGGGCGGATCGGCTACGACGGCGAGACGCTGCAGCCCGTGGGCTCCCAACTCCTGTGGGGCGACCCGGATCCCCTGTGGGCGGTCGGCGACTGGCGGCCCGACGAGGTGCGGGTGGTGAACGCCGACGCCCAGACCCGGATCGCCGTTCTCGGCACGTGCGGAGCGACGGACGAGCAGCTGCGCGTCGGGCTGTTCGCCGCGCGCGGAGGCGCACTTCGGCACCTGACGGCCTGGCCGGGCAGCTACACCGCGATCGTCCAGGTCGGCCGCCGCATCACCGTCTGCGGCGACCTGGCGGGCGCGCGCCCGGTGTTCTACACCCCCTGGGACGGCGGCACGGCGTACGCGACGGCCGCGCTGCCGCTGGCCGACCTCATCGAGGCCAACCTCGACTTCGGCCACCTGGCGGCTCTCCTCGCCGCCCCCGACGTACCGGCCGCGGTGCACGACTCCACCCCGTACGACGGCGTGCGGCGCATTCCGCCGGGGCACGCGCTGATCCTGCGCGCCGGGGCGCGCGAGATCGCCGGGTACGAGCCGGTCGCCTCCCTCGCCGTGGCGGCGGCGCCCGCCGACCCGGACAGCGCGGTCGACGCCGTGCGCGACGCCCTCGTCGAGGCGGTACGCGCGCGTATGTCCGCGCCGCGCCACGTCCCCGACATCGACCCCGGACCCGTGCCCGGCATGGGCCCCGCCGAACGGCGTGCCGCGCGCGGGATGCCGGTCCCGGGCATCGGGGCCGACCTGTCCGGCGGCCCCGCATCCGGCACGCTGGCACTGCTGGCGGCGGGCCTGCCCGGCAGACCGGGCACGCTCCTGGGACACGGCACGGGCGCCGGCGAACGCCTGCTGGCCGTCACCTTCAACGACCTGGCCGTCGGCGGCCACGAGGAGGAACGGGAGCGGGCCGGCACCCTCGCGGCCAACCCGCGCCTGCACCACGTGGTCGTGACCGGCGGCGACGAGACCCTGCCGTACGCCGATCTGGACGGCCCCCTGACCGACGAACCCGGCCCGAGCCTGGTGACGGCCGCCCGGCACCGCGCGCGCCTCGCCGCGGGCAGCGCGGACCACTTCACCGGCTACGGCGCCCGCCAGGTCCTCGACGCCCACCCGGCCCGCCTGGCCGACCTGTTGATGGACCGCAAACGGCGCCATCTCGTCCGTCCCGTCGCCGCACTGACGAAGGCCGACGGCTCCGTGCTCGTCCCCGCGCGCGTGTACGGCGCCGCCCGCCGGCTGGCCCGTACGCCGTACCGGGCGGGCGTGGAGGGACTCGCCGAACGGCTCCTGCACCGCCGTTTCGACGACCCCGCCGGCGCCGCCGGTGCCGTGGGCGCCTCCTTGGCGGCCCTCGTCTGGGGCGGCCCCGGCCCGGCCGCCCGCTGGCTCACCGGAGAGGCGCTGGCCGAAGTGTCGGTTCGGCTGCAGGGGATGGCGCACCGCACCGGCGTGGGCCCCGGCCAGCGTCCCGGCGACTATCGCGCGCGTGCCGCCCTCGCCCGTCATGCCGCGGACCTGCGCGTCCTGGAGCAGGCCGCGGAGATCCGCTCCCAGCGCCTGCACACGCCCTTTCTCGACAACCAGGTCGTCCGCGCCTGCCGTGCGCTCCCCGAGACCCTTCGCGTGCAACCGGGGGCGCGCGCCGCGATCCTGCGCACCGTCCTGAAGAGCTCCGGAGTGGCCGACCTCCCGCCCGGCTGGGGCGCCCCCTCCCAGGCCTCCACCACCGCCGCGGCCCGCGCGGGCCTCCGCATGGCCGCCGATCCCCTCCTCGCCCTCTTCGACGCGCCCCTCCTGGCGGAAGCGGGCCTGATCGAGGCCCGTGTCGTCCGCAAGGCCCTCCGCTCCGCGGCCGCGGGCGAACCCCTCCCCCTCGACGGCCTCGCCGACCTCATCTCCCTGGAACTGTGGCTCCGCCGCCTCCTGTCCCGCCGGGGAACCTGCTGGACAGGCACCCCGGCACGCGCGCGTGCGGTACCAGCGGGGATCGCACCGCAGAGACGGGCGGTGTCTTCCGGGGGCTGAAGGGCGCACCTGCGGTGCGTCGAGCCGCGCGGTCCGCCTCCAGCCCCGACCTTCGTCCCGGCCGAACCCTCCGGCCCGCAAACCGAATCCCCTGGCACGGACAGCACCGGCGACAATGACCCCGTGCGGTACAGAATCCTGGGCGTCACCCAGACAGAGGACGAACACGGCACCCCCATACCCCTCCCCGGTGCCCGCCTCCGCACCCTCCTCACCGCCCTGGCCCTGCGCCCCGGCCGCCCCATCCCCGCGGAAACCCTCATCCACGAGGTCTGGTCCGACTTCCCGCCCCAGGACGCGCCGGCCGCCCTCCAGGCCCTCATCGGCCGCCTCCGCCGTACCGTCGGCAAGGACACCGTCACCTCCGCCCCGGGCGGTTACCGGCTCGCGGCGACCGAGGACGACGTCGACCTCTTCGTCTTCGAGCGGCTCGTACGACAGGCCGCCGCGGCCCTGGGGAACGGCGAACCGGGCGCCGCCTCGCGCGCCGTGGACGAGGCCCTCGCCCTGTGGCGTGGCCCCGCCCTCGCCGACCTCCCCGACCGCACCGCCGCCGCCCGCCCGGAGGCCCTGCGCCTGGAGGCCTCCCGGACCCGCGCCGAGGCGGACCTCCTGCTCGGCCGCGCCCGTGAAGCCGTACCGCGGCTGAGGGAACTGACGTCGCAGCACCCGTACGACGAGCCGCTGCACGCCCTCCTCATCCGCGCCCTGCGCGAGGCGGGCCGCGACGCCGACGCCCTCGCCGCGTACGAATCAGCCCGCCGCACCCTCGCCGACGGCCTCGGCACGGATCCGGGCCCGGAACTACGCGCCCTGCACACCGAGTTGCTCAACCGCCCGGCTCCGACCCACCGGCCGGCGCCCCCCACCCCGCCGCAGCGCCCCGACCGCACCGGCAACATCCGTCCGCGTCTTACCTCTTTCGTGGGCCGGGAACCCGAGCTCGACGCCATCCGTTCCGAAATGCACAGGGCCCGTCTCGTCACCCTCACCGGACCGGGCGGCTCTGGAAAGACCCGCCTCGCCGAGGAAGCCGCCGCCGGGCTCCCACAGGCGTGGCTGGTCGAGCTGGCGCCGCTCGACCGGCCGGAGGCGGTGCCGGGCGCGGTGGTCAGTGCCCTCGGTCTGCGCGAGACCGTCCTGATGACCACCGAGCAGGCGACCCTGCAGGACGACCCGGTCGCCCTGCTCGTCGAGTACTGCGCTCCACGCAGCCAACTTTTGATCCTTGACAACTGCGAACATGTCATCGGCGCGGCCGCCACCCTCGCCGAGACCCTCCTCACCCGCTGTCCAGGGCTCACGATCCTCGCCACCAGCCGTGAACCCCTGGGCGTCCCCGGCGAGTCGGTCCGCCCGGTCGAACCCCTCATCCCCGACCAGGCGCGCCGTCTCTTCACCGAGCGCGCGGCCACCGTCCGTCCCGACGCGGCCACCGTGCTCCAGGACGAGGAAGCGGTGGCGGAGATCTGCCGGCGGCTGGACGGGCTGCCGCTCGCCATCGAGCTGGCGGCGGCCCGGCTCCGGCTGCTCACGCCGCGTCAGATCGCCGACCGCCTCGACGACCGCTTCCGCCTCCTCACCTCCGGCAGCCGCACGGCCCTGCCCCGCCAGCAGACCCTGCGTGCCGTCGTCGACTGGTCCTGGGACCTGCTCGACGAGCCGGAGCGGACGGTGCTGCGCGAGCTGTCCGTGTTCGCGGGCGGCTGGGACCTCGAGGCCGCCGAGGCCGTGTGCACCGGCCCGGTCGCGGACCTCGTCGGAGCGCTCGTCGACAAGTCCCTCGTCGTCGCGGCTCCCTGTGAGCGGGACGGCAGCGACGGCATGCGCTACCGCATGCTGGAGACGATCCACGAGTACGCCACCGAGCGCGCCGCCGAGGTCCCCGAGGCGCGCGCGGCGGCCGAGCGACGGCACCGCGCGTGGGTGCGCGCGTTCGTCGAGCGGGCCGACCCCCTGCTGCGGTCCGCCGAGCAACTCCCTTGGATCTCCCGCCTGGAGACCGAGCTGGACAACATCCGGGTGGCGATCCAGCGCGCCCTCACCATCGGCGACGAGACCGAGGCAGCCGCCCTCTGCCTCGCCATGGGCTGGTTCTGGTGGCTGCGCAACTACCGCCACGAGGGCGCCGAATGGACCGACCGCACCCTGCGTCTGGGCGCGGCCCTGGACAGGCTCCAGCCCACATCGACGGCTCGCTCCTCTCCGGCGGACGCTCTCACCTCGGCGGACGTCTCGACGCCGACAGCCACCCGACTCCCTACGGACACCCGAATCCCGACGGACAGCCCCAACCCGCCGCACACCCCCAGCCCTACGCACACCCCCAGCCCGACGGACAACCCAAACCCAGCGGACACCCCCAACCCGCCGCACACCCCCACCCCGGCAGACACCTCCACCGCCTCCCCGACCCTCACCTGCCGCTCCCTCACCGTCCCCGCCGACCTCATCGCCCGCATGGCCGCCGTCGACCCCGTGGACGCCTTCCTCGCCGCTCCCGACGGTGAGGAGACCCACCCACGGCACGCCCAGCGGATGAACCTGCGGATGCTGCACCTGTTCCTGCTGTCCGAGTCCGAGCCGACGGGCCTGGCATCGGATCCGCGCCATCAGCGCTACCTCCGGCGTCTGCGCGCCCGCTACGAGCGGGGTGGCCCGGAGGCGGCCCGGATGCCCGGACTGGCCTGGCCGCTGATGACGGCCTTCCAGAGGCGCGACACCGTGGACGCGCGGGGGGTCCTGGACAGGGCCGTCGCCAACTGCCGTACCCACGGCGGTGACTGGGAGCTCGGCTGCATCCTGATGTTCCGTACGCACTCGGTCGTCGACTCGCCGGGCGGGATGCTGGGTGTGGACGACGATCTGGCGGAGCTGCGCGTGCTCAGCGTGCGCGTGGGCGACCGGTGGATGCGGGCCCAGGTGTGCAGCGCGGCCGGCGAGGCGGCGATGGCGCGCGGCCGCCTCACGGAGGCCGAGCGGGAGTACCGGGAGGCGCTGCGGCTCGCCTACGAGGTCGGCGCGTACACCGAGTCGCCGTTCCTGCTCGCCCGGCTCGCGGAGATCGCCTACCGCTCGGGCGACATCGAAGGTGCGCTGGCCATGCTGGAGGAGGCGGACACCGCGGCCGACCGGTACGGCGTGGCGGACGCCCGGGCGTTCGTGTTCCTGCTGCGCGCCTTCATCGCGCTGCACGAGGGCGATGTCACCCGGGCGCGTGCGTTGTGCGCGGCGACGAGCGCGGCGATAGCGAAGGGCACACCACCGCCGCAGTTCACCGCGGCGCTGGGCATGTTCGACGCGGAACTGACGGCCGCCGAGTCCGGCCCGGAGCTGGCTCTGCCGATGCTCGCCGAGACCCTGCGGCAGGCGGTGGCCGACCAGTGCGCCGAGGCGGTCACCTCCTCGATCCTGGACGCCGCGGCGAACCACCTGGCCGGCCTCCAGGATTTCTCCCGCGCGGCCCGCCTTCTCGCGGCCGCCGACGCGCTGCGCGGCACCCACCCGCGACCGGCCCCGGAACACAGCGAGGCCGAGCGCACGGACGCGGCCGCCCGCGAGGCCCTGGGCCCCGAGCAGTACGAGACCGAGCGCACCCGGGGCTCGTTCCTGACGCTGACCGACGTCCTGCAGGAGCTGACAGCGGCCGCGCACGCCCACCCCGCCGCACCGCACAGGGAACCCTAGGGATCATCGCTCCCTTCAGGGCCGTCCGGCGGATCATGCCGCAGACGCGGGGTCGGCACGCCCTCCCCCACTCGCGGGGTCGCCGCACTGGCGTTGTCGGCGGTTGCCGGCTCCGCGTCGACGCCCTGCTCCTGCGACCTGCTCCGCCCGGCAGCCCCTAGTCTCCTGAGTCAGGAATTCTGTTCAGATGTGTAGGGTTGTGGGGTGGCGCGTACTGGGCGGCCGAAGGCCGAGTTGATCCTGTCGGATGAGGAACGGGCTGCGCTGGAGGGATGGGTGCGGCGCCGTTCCACGCCGCAGGCGTGGGCTCTGCGCTGCCGGATCATCCTGGCCTGCTCTACCGGCGCGTCCAACAAGGACGTGGCAGCGCAACTCGGCTCGACACCGCATGCGGTGGGCAGGTGGCGGGCGCGGTTCGTCGAGCACCGGATCGCGGGCCTGGGCGACATGCCGCGCTCGGGCGGGCCCAGGACGGTGACCGACGAACAGGTCGCCGCGGTGGTCACCAAAACGCTGGAGAGCACGCCGAAGAACGCCACGCACTGGTCGACGAGGGCGATGGCCAAGGAGTTGGGCATGTCGCAGTCGACCGTCTCGCGGATCTGGCGAGCCTTCGGCCTGCAGCCACACCGCTCGGAGACGTTCAAGCTGTCGACCGACCCGTACTTCGTCGACAAGGTCCACGACGTCGTCGGCCTGTATCTGGACCCGCCCGAGCGGGCCCTGGTGTTCTGCGTGGACGAGAAGTCGCAGATCCAGGCACTGGACCGCTCCCAGCCGGTGCTGCCGATGATGCCGGGTGTTCCCCAACGGGTCACTCACGACTACGTGCGGGCGGGAACCACGACGCTGTTCGCGGCCCTGGAGGTGGCCACGGGGAAAGTCATCGGCTCCCTCCACCGCCGGCACCGGGCCGAGGAGTTCAAGAAGTTCCTCATCAAGCTGGACCGAGAGATACCGCAGGGCCTGGACGTGCACCTCGTGCTGGACAACTACGCCACCCACAAGACCCCGGCCATCAAGACCTGGCTCCTGGCCCACCCCCGCTTCCACCTGCACTTCACACCCACCGGCTCGTCATGGCTGAACCTGGTCGAGCGGTGGTTCGCGGAGCTGACCAACAAGCAGATACGACGAGGCGTCCACAAGACCGTCCACGCGCTGGAGAAGGACATCCGCAGCTGGATCGCCATGTGGAACACCGATCCCAAGCCCTACGTCTGGACGAAGACCGCGGACGAAATCCTCGAACGCCTCGCCAGTTATCTGAACAGAATTCC
>NZ_JBNCAQ010000050.1:0-63282 GCF_049808595.1 Streptomyces aurantiaciflavus
TTCAACGGCTGGATGCTGGTCAGGACCGGCCTGCCCAGCTTCCTCGTCACCCTCGGCACGTTCCTGATCCTGCAGGGTGTGAACCTGGCGGTGACCAAGCTGGTCACCGGCAACGTCGCCACCGACGACATCAGCGACATGGACGGCTTCGACCAGGCCAAGGCCGTCTTCGCCTCGACGTTCGAGATCGGCGGCGTCAACGTGAAGATCACCGTCGTGTGGTGGCTGGTCTTCGCGGCGCTGGCCACCTGGGTGCTGCTGCGCACCAAGTACGGCAACTGGATCTTCGCCGTCGGCGGCAACAAGGAGTCCGCGCGGGCCGTCGGCGTCCCGGTCACCTTCACCAAGATCTCCCTGTTCATGCTGGTCGGCTTCGGCGCCTGGTTCGTCGGCATGCACCAGCTGTTCTCCTTCAACACCGTGCAGTCCGGCGAGGGCGTCGGGCAGGAGCTGATCTACATCGCCGCGGCCGTCATCGGCGGCTGCCTGCTCACCGGCGGCTACGGCTCCGCCATCGGCCCGGTCTTCGGCGCCTTCATGTTCGGCATGGTCCAGCAGGGCATCGTCTACGCCGGCTGGAACCCCGACTGGTTCAAGGCCTTCCTCGGCGTGATGCTCCTCGGCGCCGTCCTCATCAATCTGTGGGTCCAGCGCACGGCGACCCGGAGGTGACCACCCCCATGACGACCGACAACACCGGCACCCACGGCGCCATCCTCGCGGACACGCCCCCCGCGGACGGCGACCGCCCGCTCGTCGAACTGCGCAACGCGGGCAAGTCCTACGGCAACATCCGCGCTCTGCACGGCGTGAGCCTCGAAGTCCACCCCGGCAAGGTCACCTGCGTCCTCGGCGACAACGGCGCCGGCAAGTCCACCCTCATCAAAATCATCTCGGGCCTGCACCAGCACACCGAGGGCGAGTTCCGCGTCGACGGCGAACCGGTGCGCTTCTCCACCCCGCGTGAAGCCCTGGACCGCGGTATCGCCACCGTCTACCAGGACCTGGCGACCGTCCCCCTGATGCCGGTGTGGCGCAACTTCTTCCTCGGCTCCGAGATCACCAAGGGACCCTGGCCCGTCCGCCGTCTCGACATCGACACGATGAAGAAGACCGCCGACGAGGAACTGCGCAACATGGGCATCGTCCTCGACGACCTCGAGCAGCCCATCGGCACCCTCTCCGGCGGCCAGCGCCAGTGCGTCGCCATCGCCCGCGCCGTCCACTTCGGCGCCCGCGTCCTCATCCTCGACGAGCCCACCGCCGCCCTCGGCGTCAAACAGTCCGGCGTGGTCCTGAAGTACATCGCCGCCGCCCGCGACCGCGGCCTCGGCGTCATCTTCATCACCCACAACCCCCACCACGCCTACATGGTCGGCGACCACTTCAGCGTCCTGCGCCTGGGCACCATGGAACTCTCCGCCGACCGCAGCCAGGTCAGCCTCGAAGAACTCACCAACCACATGGCCGGCGGCACCGAACTCGCAGCCCTCAAACACGAACTGGCCCAGGTACGCGGCGTCGACACCGAAGAGCTCCCCGAAGAGCGGGACCTCACCGCCCCCGTCGCGACCACCGCCCCGGAAGGCACCCCGTGAGAACCGCGAGGTGCCGCGCGCGGCGGCGGTGAAGCTCGGAGGTGGCGCGGTCGGAGCCCGTGGAAGGGCGTACGGAACGAGTTCTTCCGTCCGGCGGAATTCGTATGGAGCGCCCTTTTCCGATCCCGTCGAATTCTCCCCGGCCCACCTGAACCGGCCGTCACAAAGGAGTGATCATGTCCACTGGTTCGACACCGCTGATCTTCGTTCACGGCTACTGGCACGGGTCCTGGTGCTGGAGCGAGGTCATGGCCCACGTGGCGGCCGTGGGCCGTCCGGCCGTGGCGGTGGACATGGCGGGGCACGGCCTCCGGGCCGGCAGACCGCAGTGTCTCACCAGACGCCCGCTCACCCCTGAGGCCCTGGCCACCGAGGTGTCACCGGTGGCGGGGGTGGACCTCGACCAGGCGGGCGACCTGCTCGTCTCCCAGATCGAGCAGGTCGGCCAGGGCGGCCCGGTGACGGTGGTGGCCCACAGCATGGGCGGCACCGTCCTGACGCGTGCGGCCCAGCTGGTGCCCGAGCTGGTGGCGCACGCGGTGTATCTGACCGCGTTCATGCCGGCCTCGGACGTCCCGGCCATCGCGTGTGTGCAGATGCCGGAGAACGCGGGCGAACTCGTCGCGCCGTCCGTCCGGGCCGATCCCGCCGCCGTCGGCGCCCTGCGGCTCGACCTCGCCTCCGACGACCCCGAGTACCGCCGGCAACTGCGGGACGCGTTCTTCGGCGACGTCGATCCGGCCGTCGCCGACGCCGCCCTGGGACTGCTGACCCCCGACGCTCCGGCCGGCATCGCACTCGGCGCCACGACACTGACCCGCGACGGCTGGGGCTCGGTCCCCCGCACCTACGTCACCTGCGCCCGGGACATGGCGGTCCGCCCGGCCCTCCAGCAGAAGTTCATCCGCGACGCGGACGCCGCCTTCCCGGACAACCCGACCTCCGTGGTGGCGCTCGACTCCTCGCATTCGCCGTTCCTGTCGATGCCCGGGCAGGTGGCGGACATCGTCGCGAAACTGGGCTGACCGAGCACGGCCCAGGGCTCCATCGCCGTCATCGCCCGGGTGTGGTGCACTGGGAGGAGAACGCCAACGGCACCGAGCCGGTGCGGAGGTTCGCGTGAGGCGACCTCGGGGTGACCGTTCCCAGCCGCACCATAGGAGAGGCGATGAAACCGCCTCCATTCACGTACTGCGATCCCGGATCCGTCGACGAGGCCGTCGGGCTCAAGAGCGAGTACGGCGCCGGCTCCCGCGTCCTCGCGGGAGGACAGAGCCTTCTCCCCCTGCTCAACATGCGGCTCGTCAGGCCGGAGGCACTGATCGACATCAACGGGATCGGTGAGCTGCAGAGGATCGAGCGCCGGGCCGGCGTCCTGGAGGTCGGCGCCGGGGCTCGCCAGTACGAGCTGGAGGACCAGCCGCTGGTCCGCGAACTCGTCCCGCTGCTGCCGGACGCCGCCGGCCACATCGGCCATGTCGAGACCCGCCACCGCGGCACGGTCGGCGGCAGCCTGGCGTACGCCGATCCCGCCGCCGAGCTGCCGTGCACGGCGGTGACGCTCGACGCGACGGTGGTGGTGCGAGGGCCGTCGGGCACCCGCGCCATCGACGCCCGGGACTTCTTCCGGGGCCGGCTGACCACGGCTCTGCAGCCCGACGAGGTCCTCGTCGCCGTCCGCTACCCGGTGACGCCGTGGACCGCCGGGCACGGCTTCGTGGAGGTGGCCCGGCGCGTGGGCGACCTCGCGCTCGCGGGCGCCGCCGCGGTGGTGGACCTCGACGGGGAGGGCCGCTTCACCTCCGTCTCCGTCGGCGTCCTGGGCGTCTCCGACACGCCGGTGCGCGCCCTGGCGGTGGAGAGCGCGCTGATCGGTGAGGCCGCGACCCCGGAGAACGTCGCCGGGGCCGCCGAGGCGATCGTGCCCTCGGTGACCTCGGGGGACGACCCGCACACCCCACGCGACTACCGGCGGCACCTCGCCCGCGTCGTGGTGCGGCGCGCGGTCACCGCGGCCGTGGCACGCGCCCACGAGAGGAGCGACGGGACGTGACGACCCTCAGCGCCGCCCAGCACGACACCACACGCCGGACCGTGACCGTGCGGGTCAACGGGCGGGAGGTGACCCGCGAGGTGTCGACGCGCATCACGCTCGCCGACTTCCTGCGTGACGAACTCGACCTGGTCAGCGTGCATCTCGGCTGCGAGCACGGCGAGTGCGGATGCTGCACGGTCCTCTTCGACGGCCGCTCGGTGCGCTCCTGTCTGATGCTGGCCGTGCAGGCCGACGGGCACGCGGTCGAAACCGTCGAGAGCCTGTCGGCCGACCCGGCGGAGCTGCACCCCGTCCAGGAGGCCTTCGCCGAGGAGCAGGGGCTGCAGTGCGGTTTCTGCACGCCCGCGATGGTGCTGCGCGCCAAGGAGATCATCGAAACCGGTCGTGAGCTGACCGATGCCGAGGTGCGTCATGAGATCTCGGGGATCCTGTGCCGCTGCACCGGCTACCAGAACATCGTCCGCGCGGTGCAGTCCGCCGGCGCCAAGGTGCGGGGAGGAGGTCGTGACCGATGACCTACACGTACATCGGCAAGGACCGCCGGCGCGTCGAGGATCCCCGGCTGCTGGTCGGCCGCGGCGGGTACATCGCCGACCTCCGGCTGCCGGGCATGCTGCACGCCGCGATCCTGCGCAGCCCCCTGCCGCACGCGTGGATCAGGTCGATCGACGCCGGTGAGGCGCTGAGGCTGCCGGGAGTCGTCGCCGTGCTCACCGGTGAGGACTGCAAGGCGACGATGAACCCCTGTATGAGCTTCGGCCCGGCCACCATCACGCAGTACCCGCTGGCCGTGGACAAGGTCCGCCACGTCGGCGAGGCCGTGGCGGCCGTCGTCGCGGAGAGCAGATACGTCGCCGAGGACGGCGTGGACCTGCTGAGGGTCGACTACGAGGAGCTTCCGCCGGTCACCGATCCCCTGGCGGCCATGGAGCCCGGGTCCGCGCTGCTGCACGAGGAGCACGGCAGCAACATCGGCTACGAGCGGACCTTCGAGTTCGGCGACGTGAACGCCGCGTTCGCCGCGGCCGACCTGGTCGTCGAGGACACGCTGTACTGGGGCCGCTCCGCGGGCATGCCGATGGAGACCACGGGCGCGGTGGCCCAGCCCGGCTTCAACGGCGTGCTGGAGATCTACTGCAACTCGCTCAACTTCAGCTACTTCGTCTTCCTGATCGCGGCCACACTGCGCATTCCGTCGAACAAGCTGACGATGAGGCCGGTCCCGGCGGGCGGCAGCTTCGGCAGCAAGCTCGCCGCGCACAAGGTGCCCACCCTCGCCGGCTTCCTGGCCCTGCGGGTGGGGCGCCCGGTGTCGTACATCGAGGACCGTCTCGACCACCTGACCAACTCGGACCACCACGGATGCGACCGCGTCTACGAGGCCCGCATGGGCTTTCGCGCCGACGGCACGATCGTCGGTCTCGACATCGACGTCGTCGACGACTACGGCGCCTACATGCAGTTCGGCGTCGGCCACCACGGCAACGCCTTCTCCCAGGTCGTCGGCCCGTACCGGTTCCGGGACGTGCGGTACCGGCTGCGGGCCGTGGTCACCGACAAGTGCCAGCAGGGCGCCTACCGGGGCTTCGGCTCGGAGGTGCACAACTGGGTGCTGGAGCGGCTGGTCGACCAGGGCGCGGTCCGGCTCGGGCTCGCCCCGGAGGAGATCCGCCGCCGCAACTTCATCCAGCCCGGCCAGTTCCCGTACAAGATCCCCGGCGGCAACCTGTACGACAGCGGTGACTACCCCGCCGTGCTGGACAAGGCACTGTCGATGATCGACCTGGACAGGTGGCGCGCCGAACAGAGACGGCTGCGGGAGGAGGAGGGCCGTCACATCGGCATCGGCCTGGCCACGACCCAGGAGCGCAGCGTCTTCAGCGCCACCGAGTTCTGGTTCCTGCTGGAGAAGCCCACCTTCCCTCTCACCTCCAGCCCCGAGAGCGCGACGGTGACGATCGACCCCACCGGGCAGTTCCAGCTCCTGCTGCACTGCCAGTCGATGTGGGGCAACAGCCCCGAGACGGTGGGCGCGACCGTGCTCGCCGAGGAGTTCGGGATCCCGCCGGAGAGCGTCAACGTCCGGTACGCCGACTCCGCCCACGCGCTTCCCGGGACCGGTCCGGGCGGCAGCCGCTACACCGCGATGGTGGCCGGCGCGATCCGGGGCGCGTCGCGCAAACTGCGGGAGAAACTCGTCCGCATCGCCGCGCACACCCTGGAAGTGGCCGCGGAGGACCTCGAACTGGTCGACGCGCGCGTACAGGTCCGGGGAGCTCCGGAAACGGGTCTGACCATCGCCGAGCTGGCGGGCACCGCCTACTTCTTCGCGCTCGGCCTGCCCGAGGGCATGACCAGCGGACTGGAGGAGTCCTACACCTACGACCACCCGTACACGACGCTTCCGGCCCCCGACGGCTCGGACCTCGGCGTCTTCTACCCGATCATGGGGCACGCCTGTCACATCGCGGTCGTGGAAGTCGACCCCGAGACCGGGCTCGTCTCCTTCCTCGACTACGTGGCCGTGCACGACGCCGGGACGATCGTGAACCCGAGGAGCCTGGGCGGCCATGTCACCGGCGGCGCCACACAGGGCATCGGGACCACGCTCTACGAGGAGCTGGCCTACGACGAGGACGGGCGGTTCAGGTCCTCGACGTTCCGGGACTATCTGATCCCCACCGCGGGCGAGGCACCGGCGTTCCGCATCGGGCACGTCCAGACGCCGTCGCCGTTCACCGAGTACGGCATCAAGGGCGGTGGCGAGGGCGGCCGCATGGTGGCTCCGGCGGCCGTGTCGGCGGCCGTCGACGACGCTCTGCGGGAGTACGGGATGCGGGTTCGCCGGCTCCCGGTCAAGCCCTGGACGATCGTGGCGACGGTGCGGGCGGGGCGCGCCGCGCAGGGGCCGGGCTGATGGATCAGTGGGCCGGCGGCAGGTCCTGCTCGGTCCAGATGCATTTGCCCTCGTCGAGATGGCGGGTGCCCCAGCGCTGGGAGAGCGCCGCCACGAGGTGCAGGCCCCGGCCGCCCTCGTCGGTGTACCCGGCGCGCCGGATACGCGGGCTGGTGAGGCTGCCGTCGTAGACCTCGCAGATCAGCGACCGGCTGCGCAGCAGGCGCAGACGTATCGGGCCGCTGGCGTGCCGGATCACGTTGCCGACCAGCTCGCTCACCAGGAGCTCGGTGGTCATGGCGAGATCGTCCAGGCCCCAGACGTCCAGCTGGCTGCGCACGTACTCCCTGGCCTGGCCCGCTGCCCGCGGATCGTCCGGGAGGCTGCACGAGGCGACGTCGTCCGCGGGTGTGCCCCAGGTGTGGGCCACGAGCAGGACCGCGTCGTCGTTGGTCTGCCCACGGTCGGGCAGCAGAGCCGAGACGATGACGTCGCACAGGTCGTCGAGGCGCCTGGTGTCACCGTGCCGGGTGTCGCTCGCGAAGTACGAGGTCTGCGCCACGGCCCGGCCCAGCGTCTGCCTGAGCTGAGCCAGTCCCTGATCGATGTCCCGGGTGGCGGACTCCACGAGGCCGTCCGTGCAGAACACGAGCAGGCTCTCCTCCGGCAGGTGCAGCTCGTGCCTCTCGAAGGGAGGTCCGGCGGCGCCCAGCGGCGGGTCGCCGGTCAGGTCGGGGCAGTGGACCGTCCCGTCGGGATGGACGATGGCGGGCGGGAGATGACCGGCCAGGGAGAGCGAGCAGGTACGGGTGACGGGGTCGAACACGGCGTACGCGCAGGTGGCGAACTGATCGTCGCCGAGGGCGGAGACGAGTTCGCTGAGGTGGCTGAGGAGTTCGTCGGGACCGAGTTCGAGGTCGGTGAGGGCGCGGACCGCCGTGCGCAGCTGCCCCATGATGGCGGCTTCGGCGATGCCGTGCCCCATGACGTCACCGATCACGATGGCGACCCGGTCGCCGGAGAGCGGGATCAGGTCGTACCAGTCGCCGCCCACCTCCTCGCCCCTGCCCGCGGGCATGTAGCGAGCGGCGGCGCGGGCGGCCGGCAGGGAGGGCAGTGTCCTGGGCAGCAGGCCGCGCTGGAGTTCCTGGGCGCGGGTGTGCTCCACGTCGTACAGCCGGGCCCGCTCCAGTGCCTGTGCGATCAGGCCGCTCAGGGCGATCAGCAGGGTGCGTTCCTCCTCGCTGAAGGAGCGCTGCTGGGAGAAGGAGACGACACAGCAGCCGATCGTGTACCCGGAGGCGATGAGAGGGAGGAAGACCCATGCCTTCTTGGCCGACGCGGCCACGAAGTTCCCGAACTTCGGGAAGCGCCGGACGTATTCGGCGGGCGACTCGATGAATCCGGGAGTGCGGGTGCGGAACGTCTCGGCGATCGCCATGTGGGAGGTGACCGAGATCCCGTCGATCTGGCGCAGGAACTCCTCCGTGTATCCGACCGCGCCGACCACGTGCAGCCAGCCGCCCTCGAGCGCGTTGACCACCAGCCCGTCGGCGCCGAACGGCGGCAGGACGTGCGCCGCGACGGCCTTGACCACGTCGCTCGACGTGACGGCTTCGGACAGCGCCGCGGTCAGCTCGCTCATCCGGGCGGTCCGCTCGGGTCCCCCTGGCTGCTCCTCGGTGACGTCGGCGAAGTAGATCGTCAGTCCGCCGCCCGGCAGGGGGACCAGCCGGACATGGTGGACGCGCCGATCGCCGGGCCGGCGGAGAACGAAACCGATCGGCTTGCGCTCGGCGGACGCGCGTCGGCACTGGGCTTCGAGTCCGGGGGCGCGTCCCGCGGGAATGTCCCAGAGCCTGCTGCCCAGCAGCGTCCGGCCGGGGCCCAGGAGACGCTCGGCCTCCTTGTTGACGAAGGTGATCCGCCAGTCGTCGGAGACCGCCAGGAATCCGTCGCCCATGTCGCGCAGGGCGGCGACGAGCGGATCGTACGCGGCCTGGGGGTGAGCCGGGCTCCACAGGGTGCCGACCATACGGGCGGGGGTGCCGTTCTCACCCGGCACGATGTGGCCGCGCGCCCGCACCCACTCCGATGTGCCGTCGCTGTGGCGCACGCGGTACTCGGCGTCGTACGCCCTCCCGTTGTCCAACGCCGTACGGACGTCGGCCGTGAAGGCCGGCAGATCCACGATGCCCGAGAGGTACCAGCCGAGGTCCGCGTTCTCGCCGGACGCCCGAGGCGACTCACCGGACATGTCGACGACCGGTTGGGTGAGCGTCAGGGAACCGGTCACGGCGTCGTATTCCCAGTGCCTGATCTCCACCACGCAGGGCACCTCCTCACCGGGCAGGTCGAGCCTGGGTGACCCGTCGGGCGCCGAGACGGGGCCCGACGGCGTGTGGGGACGTTGTTCCAGGTGTCCGGCCGTCCACGCGGCCACCGCGCCCAGAAGGGAGCGCTGGGCGGGATCCGGCGCGCCGGGCCCCGCCGTGAGCACGGACAGCGCTCCGACGCGCCCGCCGGTACCGGGCAGCGGCACCGCCGCGGTGCCGGAGGCCCCGATCCCCATGCTGTCCCCGGCCACCCAGACGAAGGCGGCGCTGCGCAGGGCGCGTGCCGGGGCCACGTCCGCGTCCTGGTGGAGATCCGCCCAGGCGTCGGCGATCTGCGGCGCGAGCCCGCTCGCCGCCACCAGACGCAACCGACCGGAACCAGGGTCGCGCCAGTGGACGAAGCCGCCGAGGCCCCGCAGGTCGGCGATCGCCTGCCGAAGGGCGGTGGTCAGGGTCTCGGCGACCGTCAGCCCGGGGCCGGCCGCAGGAAGGCCTCGCCGCATCGCCTCCACCTGCTCGATGCGGCGCCTGGACCTCGTGTTCCCGGCCGCCACCTCATCTCCTCGAAGGTCGCGCGTCACGCCCCGGTCGTGCGATGACCCGTCATCGGACATCCGCGCGGCGCTGCCGTCGTACGCATGGGAGATTCTGTTGTAGGCAGTACTGACACTGTATCCCTGACGTGCCCGGAGACGACGGTCGTCAGGCGTTGAAGCGGTACGACCCCGCCCGTGCCCGGTAGACCTCGTAGGCGGCGCCGCCGGAGGTGTCGTCGCGGAGGAAGGCGGCACCCGGGGGTGCGGTGACGGGCTTGTTCCGGGTGGGGACCCAGATCTCCGCCTCCGTGTTGCAGGGGACGGTGACCGTGAGGTCGATCCCGCCGTCGGGGCGGCGTCGCCATTCCGAGGCGACCGTGCCGCGCACGGTGTCGATCGAGGCGCTGACGTGGTCGAGGGTCGTGGGCGCCAGATCGAGGTCCTGGGTGTCCTTCGGGACGCGGCTGTTGACCGCGGCCGCCGGGATGTACGGGCGGACGCGCAGCGTCTCGTAGGCGGCGGAGGTCGGCTTGATCCCGGCCAGGCTCTGGTAGAACCAGGTGGCCACGTTGGAGCGGTAGTGGTGGTTGACCGATAGCCGGTCGGTCCACTGTTCCCACAGCGAGGTGGCGCCCTTGGCGATCTGGTGGACGTAGCCGGGCAGGCCGGTCCGGGTGACGGCCTCGAGGGCGATGTCCGTGTAGCCGTACTCGCTGAGGATGTTGAACTCGTAGCGGGAGCCGTACATGTCGTTCTGGATGTGCTGGTCCGCGGCCACGATGCGATCGGCGAGCAGCTTCGCGAGGGCCTTCTTGTTCTCGGCGAGCGGCTTCGTGCCGGCCAGGTGGCGCGGGTCGTCGGGGTCCAGGTCGGAGCCGGGCACCAGGTCGAAGGCGATGGCCAGGGCGTTCTCGCTGGAGATGCTGCCCTGGGTGAAGTACCCCAGGGAGGCGTCCCAGTAGTTGGCGATGAACGCCTTGCGCAGGGTGCGCGCCAGTCTCGCGTAGTGGGCGGCGCGTCCGGTGCGGCCGAGCCGGCGTCCCACCTCGTCCATGTAGTCGCAGAAGTGGATGTAGAAGGCGAGGCTGATGACGGCGTTGCTGCCGGGGCTCTCGGCGCCGGAGTAGGCGCCGAGGGAGGCTTCGAACCTGTAGTCGTTCTCGGCGGTGAACAGCGTCCCGTAGTACTTCAGGAGCGTGTCCTGGTGGTCGTACAGCTCGGCGAACAGGCTGCTGTTGCCGTAGTACGTGTACAGCTCCCTCGGCATCACGAAGTACGCCGAGTCCCAGGCCGGTACCGCCTTCCACGCGGCGTTCCAGCCGGGGGTGTGGTCGTAGCCGTATCCGCCCTTGGCGACGGGCACGAACATGGGCAGCTGGCCGGTGGAGATCTGGGCGTCGGGGAAGTGGCGCAGGTAGTTGGTGAAGACGGCGTTGACGTCCCAGGTGAGGGACTGGGACTCGGAGCTGGCCATGGCGTCGCCGGTCCAGCCGTTCTTCTCCCGGGACGGGGTGTCGGTGGGCTTCTGGACGAGGTTGTTCTGCTCGGCCCACTCCAGGTTGCGCTGGAGGCGGTTGAGCAGGGCGTTGTCCGTGGTGAAGGTGCCGGTGCGGGCGAAGCCGGTGCGGGCGACGCCGACCGTCAGCAGGTCCGTGTCCCGCTCGAGGTCGGGGGCACGCCCGAGGACGGCTTCGAGGTTCATGACTTCCAGGTAGCGGAAGCCGAAGTGGCTGAACTGCTGCTCCCAGGTCTGCGTCGATCGTCTGCCGACGGTGTAGTAGTGCGTCTGCAGGTTGGCGTCGTGCTGGAAGTTCTCCTCCTCGACGGAGAGCGGGGAGGCGGCCGTGCCGTCGCCGGCGGTGATCCGGTTGCCGCCGCGGATCCGCAGGGTGAGGCCTTCCTTGTCGGGTCGTACGCCGGTGAGCCGGAGGCGGACGAGGCCTGTGAGGATCTGGCCGTAGTCCAGGACCCAGACGCCCGAGCCGGGGGCGGTCTCGGTGAGTGAGAGCGGGCGCAGCGTCCGGTTGACCAGCACCGGTTCCGCCTCGTGGGCCCGCACGACGGCCGGCTCGAAGCCTTCGGGGATCGTCGTGGCGGGCAGCGCGCCGTGGTGCTTCGGTGCGGGGCCGGCGCAGCTGCCCGGTGGGATCAGCACGGTCGCCGGACGCCAGTCGCGGCCGGTGCGGTAGCCGGGCGAGCGCCACTCCCCCAGCTCGTCGGCGCGCCGGGCGTCGTACTTCTCGCCCGAGTAGACGGAGTCGAAGGTCGTGGGTCCGTCCGTGGCGAGCCAGTCCCCGTCGGTGACCAGGGTGGTGGCCGATCCGTCGGTGTGGGTCACGACGAGCTTGGCGCGCAGGCGGGGCTGGCCGGCGTAGGGCGCGAGCTGCCAGTACCACTCCTGCGGCGTGGTCACGCCGTACCAGCCGCGGCCGAGTTCGGCGGCCACGACGTTCTCCCGGCCGGCCCGCAGCAGCGCGGTGACGTCGAAGGTGTCGTAGAGGACCGTACGGTCGTAGGTGCTCTGGTCGGTGAGCAGGCGGGGCACGTTGGTGCGGTCCCCGGTGGCCCGCTTGCCGTCGACGGTGATCGGGTCGCCGTTGACGGTGAAGGTGACGTTGCCGGCGGCGCTCAGGTGCAGACGTGCCTGGGCGATACGGCGACCGCGCGGCAGCGTGAACGCGCGGCGCAGCACCGGTGCCGGGTTGGCGATGGGCAGCACGCTGTTCTTGGACGGGATGAAGGGGTTCTTCGGCGGGAAGGTCAGGCCGGCGAGGGTTCCGATGCCGTTCTCGAACGGGTTGGCACCGGTGGTGAGGTCGGCGGAGAAGTCGCGGGCGCCGGTGCCGGTCACCTTGACGCTGCGGACGGTGGCCGAGGTGCCGCCGGCGAAGCCGAAGCTTCCGTGGCGGCGGATCTGGTCGCCGGTGAGCGTGCGGCTGTCGACCTCGACGCCGTTGACGGTGGTGGTCACGGTGAGCCCTCGGGCCGTGACCTGCACGGTGTGGTCGCGGGTGCCCCAGGTGTCCTTGGTCAGGCCGGTCGAGGCGGGGAGGGTGACCGTGCCGACGGGGACGCCGCGGGTGCCGGCGGTGGTGGGGTTGGTCTCGCTCTGCGGGTCGTAGTGGTCGACGCCCCAGTCGGGTTCGGAGGTGCCGTCGTCCACCCAGGTGTTCCCGGCGTAGTGGCTGGTCCTCATGACCAGCTGCATGTCGTCGCCGTTCTGCCGGACGGTCCAGTTGAGGCCCTCGCCCCAGGTCTTGCCGACGGGTTCGGCGCGCAGCAGCAGGGACAGGCCGCTCGCGGGGTCGGCGCCGCCGCGGAAGACGACCGTTGCGGACAGGTCCTTCCAGTCGTGGTCCTGCGCGTCCCGGCCGCCGATCCACCGGGCGTCCGACCAGTCCTTCTCGCCCTTCAGCAGGCCGGTCTCCCACCTGGCGGGCTCGCTCCAGGGACCGGGCTTCCCGTGCTCGTCCCAGGTGCGCACCCGCCAGTGGTAGGCCCGCTCGGAGCGCAGCGCGCCGCCCTCGTAGGCCACCTCGGTGCTGTGGGAACCCGCGGGGCCCGCCACCTTGCCGCTGTGCCAGACGTCCGCCTTGCCGGGTCCGGTGCCGACCTGGATCTCGTACGCCGTCTGCCGGGCCACCGGGGGCACCCAGCTGAACGTCGGCGCGGTCTGCGTGCCCAGGGGCTCGAACCGGGAGTTGACCTGGAGGTCCGCGGGTGCGGAGCCATGTCCGCGGGAGGCCGCCACGGCGTTCGGTGCGGCGGCGAGTGGGAGGGAGGCGCCCGCTGCCGCCGCCGTCATGATGCCGAGCACGTCTCGGCGGCTCAACGCACTTCTGGGACTTCTGGGTTCCTCGGCCACGGCTCACATCCCTTGAAACGTTTCAATACCTTACAAGCGGTAAGCTTATGAACAACGCCGGCCGGAACACAATGCTCTTGCGCTCTTTCAGGCGGCCGCTGCCGCAGCGGGCATCGGAGTGCCACGAATACCGACCACTGGTAAGTTTTGCGTCCAGATGCTGTGCGGAGACCGTCCGGACCGGTTTCGCCGGGGAGAGTGAGCACACCGTGGGTCAGGCAGGAGCGCGCGGGCCGTACGCCAGGACACCGGCCCGCAGAGCGGAGATCGTGCGGGCGGCACGCGACAGTTTCGCCGAGAACGGCTACGCCAAGGCCTCCCTGCGCGACATCGCGGAGCGGGCCGGCATCACCCACGCCGGGCTCCTCCACCACTTCCGCAACAAGGACGAACTCCTCTCCGAGGTGCTCGCCCAGCGGGACGCCGAGGAGTGGCGGCAGGGTCTGGCGCAGGTCGAGAGCCTGGAGCAGCTCGCGCCCTACCTGGGCGAGCTGATCCGCCACCACCAGAAGGCCCCCGAGCTGATGCGCCTGTGGATCGAGCTCGCCGCCGCGGCCTCACGCGCGGACCACCCCGCCCACACCTACTTCGTCGAGCGTTACGAACGCGGACGGGCCCTGTTCGCCGACGGACTCCGGGAGGAGACGGCGCGCGGCAAGCTGCGCGAGGACGTCAGCCCCGAGAGCGCCGCGCTCCTCTTCCATGCCGTGCTCAACGGGCTCCAGTTGCAGTGGGTGCTCGACCAGGACCTCGACATCGTCGGACCGGTCAACGATTTCGTGCGCATGCTCCTCGACCGCGACGACCGCTGAGCCACTCGATCCGGACCAGCTCCAGGCCGGCCGCGGCTCCCCGGCGATCCTGCCGCTCGACGACTGGACGTCCGTCCGGCGCCGGCCCGGAAACCCGGAGCGGCACCTTCCGGCGTGACGGCCTCGAAGACCGCTGGGCACCACTGCCGCAGCCTCGCTCGATCGCCTCACCGGCGACACCGGTGCCCGCCGCGGCCGCGGAACACCGCGGCCCCTGGCACCACCGGGGTGCAGGGGCGGCGGCCACACGTCCGGGTCGGCCGGCTCAGGCCCAGGCGGTCACCGGCACGAACGAGCTGTCCTGCCGGAACAGGTCGCTGCCGTCCGTCTGTTCCACCCGCAACTGGTAGTTGTAGTGGCGCAGGTAGTAGCCGGGGTAGTTGTACGACTCGAAGCGGACCGAGCCGCTCGCGGTGCCCGTGCGGGCGATGAACGTGGCGTCCTTGGCGAAGGTCGGCGTGCCGTCGTTCGGGTCGAAGCGGCCGCGGAAGGAGTAGTGGCGCAGGTAGTTGCCGGCCGCGTCGCGGAAGGAGTAGCCGTTCGCGTCGGCGAGGCCCGGTACGACGGTGAAGGTGGAGGCCTGCTTCTCGGCGGTGGTGCTGGAGCCGGTCACCACGGGGAGGTTGAGCAGCGAGGACTGCTCCTGCCAGTAGCGGGTGGTGTAGTTGGCCGACCGGAAGGAGCGGGTGACGTTCTTCGCGAGGCCGACCCCGCCGGACACCGTCTCCTTGATGACGGTGAAGTGGCGTGCCGTGCCGGAGACGGCCGGGAGGGCCTTGGGCGTGCTCCAGGTGACGAAGGTGTCGTAGCTGTCGCTGTAGTAGTAGTTGCCGTCGCCGTAGCCGTCGAAGAAGATCCGCCAGGCGCCGTTGTCGAGCTGCACGAGGGCGGGGCCCTCGCGGTAGCTGCCCCAGCCGGCCCAGTTGCCGGTGCGGGAGATCGTGTACGGGCCGTTGAGGTTCGAGGCGGTGGCGTACTCGATGTACTTGGTCGTCTCGTTCTTGGTGAAGGCGTGGTAGGTCGAGCCGAGCTTCACGATGAAGGTGTCGATGTGGTTCGCGCCGATGCCGGACAGGGCGACCGGTGAACTCCAGGCGGTGAGCGCGGAGTTGGTGGCCCTCAGCCGGTACGGGGTGAAGATCCACTCGTCGTCGGTGGTGGAGCAGGACACGATGACGTTGACGCTGCCGTCGCTGTCGACGAACCACTCCGGCGCCCAGGCGCGCGAGAGGTTCGCGATCGGGACCGTGTAGTCGTACAGGAACGTCCAGTTGAGCCGGTCGGCGCTGCGGGCGAAGCCGATGGTGGTGCTGACGTCCTGCCAGGTGTGCGTGGTGTAGGTGATGTAGTAGTAGCCGTCGGTGTGCTTGAAGATGCTCGCGTCGCGGATGCGGTTGCTCGGCGGGGTGTAGGCCGAGGACTTCGCGAGCCGGAAGTCGGTGGCGTCGTCCGACTGGTAGACGTTGACGGTGCCGTCGTTGCTGTTGAGGAACGGCACGATGGTGTAGCGGGTGGCCGAGCCGCTGGGCGGGGCGGCGGCGAGCGCCGTGCCGAGCAGGCCGGGCACCTCACCGAGCACGAGCGCCGAGGCGGGCAGGGCGGCCATCGCGCGCAGCAGGGTGCGGCGGGACGGGGTGCGGGGACGGGTGGTCATGGGCGGCTCTCCCTACGGCTCAGGGTTCGAAATTCCGAACACGGTTCGGAAAGTCGATCAGAAGGTAGGGGTGAGGTCCCGGACCGTCAATGCTTTACGCAGAAACCGAAGTGCCTCGTGGGAAAGCTGTGGTGACCATGAGGGCCCGCCACGGGCCGGGGAACGTTCCGCCGACCGCCCGCCAGACGTTACCGTTCGGTAGACAACGTGCTCCCGGAGGTGTCCCGCAATGACGCTCGACCGTTCCGCAGGCCTGACGGACACCGCCCGTGCGCTGGCCGACGGGGAGGTGTCGTCCCGCACGCTGGTCGAGCAGGCCCTGGCCCGGATCGAGGCGACCCAGGGCACCCTCAACGCCTTCCGGATCGTCCGCACCGAGGCGGCGCTCGCCGAAGCCGAGGCGGCGGACCGGGAGTTGGCCACCGGGGTCCGCAGACCCCTGCTCGGCGTCCCGGTCGCCGTCAAGGACGACATGGACGTGGCGGGCGAACCGACCGCCTTCGGCTGCCAGGGCGCCCACCCGCCGGTCGCCGAGGACGGAGAGGCGGTACGGCGGCTGCGCGCGGCCGGCGCCGTGATCGTCGGCAAGACCAACACCTGCGAACTGGGGCAGTGGCCGTTCACCGAGGGCCCCGCCTTCGGCGCGACCCGCAATCCATGGAGCACCGAGCACACCCCGGGCGGCTCCTCCGGCGGCTCGGCGGCCGCGGTCGCGGCGGGTCTGGTGCCGGCCGCACTGGGCTCCGACGGGGCCGGTTCGGTCCGTATCCCCGCCTCCTGGACCCACCTCGTGGGCGTCAAGCCGCAGCGCGGCCGCATCTCGACCTGGCCGCGCGGCGAGTCCTTCCAGGGCATCACGGTCAACGGCACGCTGGCCCGGACCGTCGCCGACGCGGCCCTCCTGCTCGACGCGGCGAGCGGCAACCACGAGCACGACCCGCACCGGCCGCCCGCCGTCGACGCCTCGGCCGCCGTCGGCCGCGACCCGGGCCGGCTGCGCATCGCGCTCGCGCTGAAGCCGCCGTTCACCGCCGTGCCCGCCCGGCTGCACCCCGAGGTGCGGGCCCGGGTCGTCGAACTCGCCGAGGAACTCGCCCGGTTGGGGCACACCGTCGAGGAGGCCGACCCGCCGTACGGGCAGATCGGGCTCACCTTCGTGCCCCGGGCGACCGCGGGCATCGCCGAGTGGGTCGCCGAGGCCCCCTTCCCCGCGCTCCTCGACCGGCGCACCCACGGCGCCGCCCGGCTGGGCCGCCTCCTCGGCGGCGCCCCGCTGCGGGCGGCCCGGCGCGCGGAGGCGGTCCTGCACCGCCGTATCGGCCGGTTCTTCGCGTCGTACGACGTGGTCCTGGCGCCGACGACGGCCGCGCCCCCGCCCCGGATCGGGGCCATGCTGCACCTGAAGGGGTTCGCCACCGACCGCGCCATCATCGCCGCGTGTCCGTACGCCTGGCCCTGGAACGTCCTCGGGTGGCCCGGCGTCAACGTGCCGGCGGGCTTCACCGCGGACGGACTGCCGGTCGGGGCCCAGCTCCTCGGCCCCGCGCACAGCGAGCCGCTGCTGCTGTCGCTCGCCGCGCAGGTGGAGGCGGAGCGGCGCTGGCACGAGGTGTGGCCGCGGGAGGCGGTCACGGATTCACCGGCTCTGTAGCGGCCGTTCCGCCCGTACCCTGAGCCCATGGACGATGCGTCGATGGTCGGGCTGATGGGGCGGGTCACCGGCACGGTCGGGCCGGGGCTGGTCGGCGAGGTGATCGTCCGGGTGCGCGGCGGCGCCGAGCACTTCCTGGCGCATCCGGCGAACGGCACGGGCCGGATCGCCCCCGGGACGGTGGTGATGATCGTGGAGTACCTGCCGCCGAGAACCGTCTACGTCAGTGAGGCGTACGACAGTTGAGCCGGTCGCGGCCCAGGTGAGAGCAGTTCGGCAAGGCAGTCGTCAAAGTTGCGACAAGGATCCGCCAGCGACTTCACCCGCGGCTCGCACAGGCGCACACTCCCTTCGTTCGGTGCCGAAAGGGCACCATCCAAAGGGGGCGTATGCCGATGGTTGTCGGCGTCGTTGCGGGGGCGGCGGTTGTCGCCGTTCTCGTTCTGATCGGTCTGTTCAAGATGATGTGGCGGGTCGCGGAACCCAACGAGGCACTCGTCATCTCCGGCTCCACCCACCGTACGGAGGGGCTGGAGGAGGGCATGGGATTCCGCATCGTCACGGGGCGCGGCACGCTGGTGCTGCCCGGTGTGCAGGTGGTCCGCAAGCTCTCGCTCGACCTGAACGAGACGGAACTGCACGTGGACTGCGTGACCCACCAGGGCATTCCGCTCAAGGTGCGGGGCGTGGTCATCTTCAAGGTGGGCGACGACTTCGTGTCGATCGCCAACGCGGCACGGCGTTTCCTGGACCAGCAGAAGCTGATGTCGGAGCGGGTGCACAACGTCTTCGCCGGTCATCTGCGCTCCATCGTGGGCGGGTTGACGGTCGAGGACATGATCCGCGACCGGGAGAAGCTCACCGGGCAGACCCGGGCCGCGTGCGGTACGGAGATGGAGAAGCTGGGGCTGATCGTGGACTCGCTGCAGATCCACGAGATCGAGGACCCGACCGGGTACATCCAGAACCTGGCGATGCCGCACGCGGCGGCCGTGCAGCGGGACGCGCGCATCGCGCAGGCGGAGTCGAACCGGCTCGCCACGGAGGCGGAGCAGCAGTCGTTCGCCCGGATGGCGGAGGCCACCCGGGACAGCGAGATCCTCCAGGCCGGCTACCAGGCTGAGCGGGACAAGGCGGCCGCCAAGGCGCGCCAGGCCGGCCCGCTGGCCGAAGCGGGTGCCCGGCAGGAGGTCGTCGTCCAGGAGACGCGGGTCGCCGAGCTGGAGGCGCACCGGCGTGAGCAGCAGCTCCAGGCGGACGTCCGCAAGCCGGCGGACGCCCGGGCGTACGAGACGCGCACGCTGGCCGAGGCCGAGCGGGACGCGCGGATCTCGGCGGCCGAGGCCAGGGCGAAGGAGACGGAGCTGGCGGCCGCGGCCGAGGCGACCCGGGTCAAGACGGCCGCGGGCGCGGAGGCGGAGGCGACGAAGACCCGGGGTGCGGCCACGGCCGCGGCGACCCGGGCCACCGGTGAGGCCGAGGCGGCCGCCGCCCAGGCCAGGGGTCTCGCGGAGGCCGAGGCGACCAAGGCACAGGGCCTCGCGGAGGCGGAGGCCATCAAGGCCCGCGCCGCCGCCCTCGCCGAGAACCAGGAGGCCGTCGTCGCCCAGCAGCTCGCCGAGAACTGGCCGGAGATCGTCCGGGCCGGCGCGTCCGCCTTCGGCAACGTCGACAACATGGTGCTGCTCAACGGGGCGGACGGCATGGCCGAGTTGTTCGCGAAGGCGCTCACCATGGGCGGGACCGGACTGGGACTGGCCCGGCAGCTGCTGGCGTCCATGAACCAGAACGGCCAGAGCCCGCAGGGCCCGTCCCTCAACGGACTCGTGACGCCCCCGCCGACGGCGCAGAAGGTACCCGTCGAGGAGAAGTGAGGCTCCGCGGTCACGGGGACGGGCCTGTCGCTCGCGGCAGGCCCGTCCGCGCGCGACGGCGGGCCCCGGTCCCGGGGCGTCCGGTGCGTGTTCTCGGCGTGCCGGGTGCGCGCCGTCGTACCGGACCTATTCGGGCTTGTGCCCGGTGCGGCGCGTGGGGCCCCCTCGCCTTGGGGCGGCGGAGGCGCGGGCCGGATGCCGGCGGGGCGGGCGGGACTTCGGCAGCAGGCTCTAAGGTGCCCCCGTGACCGCGTTTACCGAAGAGAACGTTCCCGGCCGCTTCGGCCCCTGTGCCACCACCGAGGCCGACCCCCACGAGGTCGGCCGGGTGCGCACCGAGTACTCCCCCGCGCACGACGGCGACCCCGACCCCGGTGAGATCGTCTGGACCTGGGTGCCGTTCGAGGAGAACGACGGGCGGGGCAAGGACCGCCCGGTGCTCGTCGTCGCCCGTGAGGCGGCCGGGACCTTCCTGGCCGTGCAGCTGTCGAGCAAGCGGCACGACGGCGACCGGGACTGGGTGCCGATCGGGCATGGGCCCTGGGATCGTACCGGGCGGGACTCGTGGGTGGACGTGGACCGCGTGCTGCGGCTGCACGAGCAGGGCATGCGCCGGGAGGCGTGCGCGCTGGACCGGATGCGGTTCAACCTGGTGGTGCACCGGCTGCGGGAGCGGTACGGCTGGCGCTGAGGCCCTTTGCCGCGACCTGTCACGACCGGGTGTCGAACACCTTCTCGAAGGCTCCCCGGACCACGTGCCCCGGCGTCCGGTCGAGCACCCCGAACACCACGTGCGCGAAGGCCCGCTCGAACCGTCCGCCGGTCCCCAGCAGCGCGTGGAACGCCCCCGCGACCTGCGCGGGGTCGTTGCGGAACACGCCACAGCCCCATGCGCCCAGGACCAGTCGCCGGTAGCCGTGCGCCGCGGCCGTCTCCAGGACGCGCTCCGCGCGCTCGGCGAGGGCGCGCGGCAGCTCGGGCGCGCGCTCCGGCGCCGTACGCAGCACCACCCCCGCGTTCGGCGCGGCGGCCGTCAGGAATCCGGCGGTGAAGGGCTCGTCCAGAAGGCGGCCCCGGTCGTCCCGGAAGACGGGCACCGCCGGTGAGTGGATGACGCGGTGCGTGTAGAACGGGTCGCGGTGGGCCCGGTGGTGGTCGTAGAACTCCCGGGCCTCCAGCAGGCACGCGTACAGCGCTGAGGCGCGGCACAGGGCTTCCTCCTGGGCCTGGGCGCCGTTGAGGTAGCCGCCGCCGGGGATGGGGGTCCCCCCGGCTCGAGCGAAGCCGAGAGTTGGGGGAGGGCGGAGGCGAAGTTGAGGACGGCCACCGGCGCGTCCGCGAGGCGGCGGGCCGCTTCCAGGCTGCTCTCGCCGGTGACCTCGACCCGCGTGTCGGCCGGCGCGATCTCCGGCACCTCCACCGGGTCGGGTCCCAGCATCCGCGTCCCGGCGCGGGCGGCCTCGACGGCCGCCGTGAGCGGCACCTCGCGCCCGTCGGACGCGCGGTAGCCGCCCGCGGCGACGATCTCCTCCGTCTCGCGCGCGATGCCGCGCAGCCGCGCGCTCATGGCGCCACCCCCGTGGGCGTCATGACCACGTGCCGCGCGGTCTCCCGCGCCCCGTCCGTCTCCCCCGTCGTGCTCACGACCGCATCCTCAGCGATCCTGGTGGAGCGGTGCAACCGAGTTTCCCGGGTACGGGAACACCTCGGGGACGGACCGAAAACACACCGGAAACAGCATGGAATCGGAGGTTCCCGGCCCTGAAAGTACCGTTGTGCACCCTTGTGCGGATGCGGCTGAGGGTCTTGGGTGGGACGAGTGATGCCGGTCCGGCTCCACCGCTGCCGGACCGATGGCATGGTGGAATCTCAGGAGGATCCCGACATGTCCGACATATCCAGCTCCCCTTCGGTGGGTGACTGTACGAGGCCTCGTACCGCCCTCACCGAAGCCGAAGTGGAGGCCCTGGTCAGGGGCATCTGTTTCAAGACCGGCCCGCCCCGCACCCTCGGGGTGGAAGTGGAATGGCTCGTCCACGAGCTGCGCACACCGCGGCTCCCCGTGACACCCGAACGGCTCGAAGCGGCCTACGCCGCCCTGCGGAACGTGCCCCTGAGGTCGGCGCTCACCGTCGAACCCGGCGGCCAGCTGGAGCTCAGCTCGCCGCCCGCCGCCTCCCTGATGGAGTGCGTCGGCACCGTCTCCGCCGACCTGGACGCCGTCCGCGCGGTCCTGCGCGAGGCAGGACTCGCCCTCTCCGGCATCGGCACCGACCCCTGGCACCCACCCCGCAGATTCCTGCGCGAACCCCGCTACGACGCCATGGAGGCGTACCTCGACCGCACCGGCCCGGCCGGGCGGGCCATGATGTGCACCTCGGCCTCCGTGCAGGTCTGCCTGGACGCCGGGTACGAGGAGCCCGGCCCGCTGGGACACGGACGGCGCTGGTGGCTGGCGCACACACTCGGCGCGGTCCTCGTCGCCGCCTTCGCCAACTCCCCGCTGCTCCGCGGCAGGCCCACCGGCTGGCGCTCCACCCGGCAGCTGCTGTGGACGGAGATCGGCGCGGGCCGCGCGGGCGCGCCCTCGCTGGAGACGGAGCCGCGCGCCGCCTGGGCCCGGCACGTCCTGGACGCCCCGGTGATGTGCGTACGGCGCGAGAACGGGCCGTGGGACGTGCCCGACGGGCTGACGTTCCGGGAGTGGACCCGGACGGGGGCGCCCACCCGGGCGGACCTCGACTACCACCTCTCCACGCTGTTCCCGCCCGTCCGGCCGCGCGGCCACCTGGAGCTGCGCATGATCGACGCGCAGCCGGGCGACGACGGCTGGATCGTGCCGGTCGCCGTGACGACGGCGCTGTTCGACGACCCGGAGGCCGGCGAGAGCGCCTACCGCGCGGTGAAGCCGCTGGCCGAACGGTCCCTGTCCCTGCCCGCCCCGCACAACCCCCTGTGGACGGACGCGGCCCGCGCCGGGCTGACCGACCCCGAACTGCACGAGGTCGCCGTCGCCTGCTTCGCGGCGGCCCTGGAGGCCCTGCCCCGGCTCGGCGCCACGGCCGAGGTCATGGACGCCGTCACCGCCTACCGGGACCGCTACGTCCTGCCGGGCCGCTGCCCCGCCGACGACCAGCTCGACCGCCTGCGCGGCACAGACGGTCGCGCCCACGGGAAGGACATCCACCCATGACCGACCCCACCCCCGAGTCCCTCGACGCCGAAGCACTGCGGAAGCGGGCGCTGACCACCCTCACCACCGCCCGCGAACGCACCACGCTCCTGACCACCTGCGTCGAGGACCCCGACCTCACCGCCCAGCACTCCCCGCTGATGTCCCCGCTGGTCTGGGACCTCGCGCACATCGGCAACCAGGAGGAGCTGTGGCTGCTGCGCGCGGTCGCCGGCCGTGAGGCGATGCGCCCCGAGATCGACGGCCTGTACGACGCCTTCGAGCACCCGCGCTCCGAACGCCCCTCGCTGCCGCTGCTGCCG
Organism: Streptomyces aurantiaciflavus; assembly: GCF_049808595.1. Lineage (NCBI taxonomy): Bacteria > Bacillati > Actinomycetota > Actinomycetes > Kitasatosporales > Streptomycetaceae > Streptomyces > Streptomyces aurantiaciflavus. The sequence goes on from NZ_JBNCAQ010000050.1 coordinate 22,774, forward strand.
CCCGCCGAGGCCCGCCGGTACGCGGCGGAGGTGCGCGGCCGGGTGCTGGACGTGCTGGAGTCGGCCGACTTCCACGGCACACGGCTGACGGAGGCGGGCTTCGCCTTCGGGATGATCGCGCAGCACGAGCAGCAGCACGACGAGACCATGCTGATCACCCATCAGCTCCGCACGGGCCCGCAGGCCCTCACCGCCCCCGACCCGGACCCGGCCCCCGTGTTCAGCGGCCCGTCCGAAGTCCTCGTCCCCGGCGGCCCCTTCACGATGGGCACGTCCGGCGAGCCCTGGGCGCTGGACAACGAACGGCCCGCGCACCAGCGCGAGGTGGCGCCCTTCTTCATCGACACCACGCCGGTGACCAACGCCGCCTACCAGGCGTTCATCGAGGACGGCGGCTACGACGAGGAACGCTGGTGGACGAGGGAGGGCTGGGCCCACGTCCGCCGGCACTCCCTCCACGCACCGCTGTTCTGGCGGCGCGACGGAAAGCAGTGGCTGCGGCGCCGCTTCGGTGTCACCGAGGTCGTCCCGCCCGACGAGCCGGTGCTGCACGTGTGCTGGTACGAGGCCGACGCCTACGCCCGCTGGGCCGGACGCCGGCTGCCCACCGAGGCGGAGTGGGAGAAGGCGGCCCGCTTCGACCCGGCGACCGGCGGCTCGATGCGCTACCCGTGGGGCGACGCGGACCCCGCGCCCGAACACGCCAACCTGGGCCAGCGGCATCTGCGCCCCGCCCCGGCGGGAAGCTACCCGGCCGGTGCGTCCCCGCTCGGCGTACGCCAGTTGATCGGTGACGTGTGGGAGTGGACGGCGAGCGACTTCCTGCCGTACCCGGGCTTCCAGGCGTTCCCGTACAAGGAGTACTCGGAGGTGTTCTTCGGGCCCGAGTACAAGGTGCTGCGGGGCGGTTCGTTCGCGGTGGACCCGGTGGCCTGCCGGGGCACGTTCCGCAACTGGGACCATCCCATCCGGCGGCAGATCTTCTCCGGTTTCCGCACGGCCCGCTCGGGGGCTGTCTGATGTGCCGTCATGTGGCCTGCGTCGGGCCCGCGGAGCTGCTCGGCCGGATTCTCGTGGAGCCCCCGCACGCCCTGTACCGCCAGTCGTGGGCTCCCCGGCGGCAGCGCTACGGCACGGTCAACGCCGATGGTTTCGGGGTGGGTTGGTACGCCGAGGGCGACCCGGTGCCGGCGCGGTACCGCCGGGCCGGGCCCATCTGGGCGGACCTGTCCTTCGCCGACCTGGCCCGGGTCGTACGGACCCGGGCGCTGCTGGCCGCCGTACGGGACGCGACGCTGGCCGGGGCGGACGCGGAGGCGGCCGCGGCGCCGTTCGCGGCCGGGCCCTGGCTGTTCAGTCACAACGGGGCGGTCAGGGGGTGGCCCGGCTCCCTGGAGTCCCTGACCCTGACCCTGCCGGCGGCCGAGCTGCTGTCGATGGAGGCGCGCAACGACTCGGCGTTCGTGTGGGCGCTGGTCCTCGCCCGGCTGCGGGCCGGGGACGCCGAGGGGCAGGCGCTGGCCGACAGCGTGCAGGAGGTCGCCGCGGCGGCCCCCGGCTCCCGCCTCAACCTGCTGCTCACCAACGGCGACACGATCACCGCGACGGCCTGGGGCGACACCCTCTGGTACCTGACGGAGCCCGGCCGCACGGTCGTCGCCTCCGAGCCCTACGACGACGATCCGCAGTGGCGGGAGGTCCCCGACCGCACCCTGCTCGCGGCCACCCGCACCGAGGTCCTGCTCACCCCGCTCAAGGACCCGGGCACGGACACGCCGCCCTTCCCCTCTCGCGGCTCCGCTCGACCGGGGGGACCCCCATCATCCGAGGAGACCGGCACGTGAGCCCGTTCCCGTTCACCCGCAGTCCGCAGTCGACCGAAGCGAGGCACCCGTGACCGGCATCCGCACCTACGACTACACCAACACCCTGGACGCCGAGCACTACGCCAGGGCACTGCGCGCCGACATCCGCGACGGCCTGATGCGCAGTCCCAAGTCCACGGCGCCCACCTGGTTCTACGACGCCCGGGGCAGCGAGCTCTTCGAGCAGATCACCCAGCTGAAGGAATACCCCTTGTGGCGTGCGGAGCTGGGGTTGTTCCTGCTCCACGCCCGTGACATCGCCGACCGGACCAAGGCCCGCAGCCTGGTGGAACTCGGCTCGGGCAGCAGCACCAAGACCAAGTTGATCCTGGAGGCGCTCGGCCCGGCCGGCCTCCACTACGTCCCCGTCGACGTCAGCGAGGACGCCCTGCTCCAGGCCGGCGCCCAGCTCGTCCAGGAGTACCCGCAGCTCGTCCTCCACGCCCTGCGCGCCGACTTCACGGCCCCTCTGCGGCTGCCGCCCGAACTGCCGGAGGGCGAACCGAGGTTGATCGCCTTCATCGGCAGCACGCTGGGGAACTTCCGCAGGTCCGCCCGCGTCCCCTTCCTGCGCGAGCTCCGCGGCGTCATGCGCCCCGAGGACTTCCTTCTGCTCGGCGCCGACCTGGTCAAGGACACACAGGAGATGATCGCCGCCTACGACGACAGCGAAGGCGTCACGGCCGCCTTCAACAAGAACCTCCTGCACGTCCTCAACCGGGAGCTGGACGCCGACTTCGAGCCGGACGCCTTCGAGCACCGGGCCGTGTGGTGCGGCGACGAACAGCACATCGAGATGAGGCTGCGCAGTCTCACCGATCAGAGCGTGACGATCCGGCGGCTCGGTCTCACGGTGCGCTTCGACCGCGGCGAGGAATGGATCACGGAACGCAGCGCGAAGTTCACCACGGACGGACTGCGGGCGGAGCTCGCGGCCGCGGGCCTGGACACCGACCAGGTCTGGGCCGATCCCGACGCGGGCTTCGCGGTCCTCCTCGCGACTGCTCACTAGGCTCGTCCGCTGCCACGGCCCGGCACGGGATCACATGTGACCCGGCCGGGCCTCGTCAGTCCCGCCGTACCGTGACCGCAGCGGTCATGGTGCGGGCGGTTCACGAAAGCTCTTTGTGGCGCCGGAGAGGGGCCACCCCTCACGGTGCGGCGACGGCGCGGGGCGCCGCCGTTGAGGTGCGGAGCACCAGGTGCGTCGCCAGCTCGATCCGTGAGGAGGCGGGCGGCCGGCCCTCGGCCATGTGCAGCAGCATCCGGGTGGCCTCGTGGCCCAGCTCCTCGAAGGGCTGGCGTACAGCGCTGAGCGGCGGGCAGGCCATGGCCGCCACGAGCGTGTCGTCGAAGGACATGACCGCCAGGTCCTCCGGGACGCCGAGCCCGAGCTGACGGGCCGCCTCCAGGACACCGAGCGCCTGTGCGTCGCTGGCCGCGAAGACGGCCGTGGGGGGATCGTCGGCGCCCAGGATCTGCAGACTGGCGAGCAACCCCTCCTCGAAGTCGAAGTCGGTCGAGCGCACGAGCGCCGGATCGTAGGCGATCCCCGCCTCCTCGAGCGCGGCCCGGTAGCCGTGCAGCCGGGCCGCACCGGCCAGCGAGTGCGAACGGCCCGCGACCATGCCGATCCGTACGTGCCCGAGCGACAACAGGTGATGCACCGCGTCCTTGGCGCCGCTCCAGTTCGTCACCCCGATGCTCGGGATGTCCTGGCTGGGCGCGCTGAGCGGATCGACCAGCACCACCGGCAGCCGCCGCTCGACGATCCTGCGCTGGTCGTCCTCGGCCAGCATCGAGATCACGATGATCAGCCCGGCCGCATCCAGCGCGACGCACTCCTCCAGCCACTGTGCGATCGACCGATGGCCGGTCGTTCCGGTCACCACGTCGATGTCGAGCTCGTCCGCCGCGGCCACGATCCCCCGGACGACCTCCAGCGTGTACGGACCGGACAGGTCCCGGAACACCGCGACGATCTGACGCGGTGTTCCCGGGTCGCGCTCCCCCGGCCGGACGTACCCGTGCCGTGCCAGCAGTTCCTCGATCCGGGCCCGCGTGGCCGCGCCGACGTCCCGACGCCGGTGCACCACCTTGGACACGGTGCTCAGCGACACACCCGCCTCACCGGCGATGCTGCTCAGCAGACCGTACTGCGCGTCCCGGTGTGTCCCGCCCCGACCTGTCACCCGTGCGCCTCGCCTTGAACTTCCACCGACACCCACCACACTCGCCGGCCCGGACGTGTTGATCCTCGCCAAGTCCCTCACCTGGGAACTCCGCCGCAAGCTAACGGGACGGAACGCCTCGGGGCAACCCCCGAAAACCACCGGCCGTTCGACCGCGGTCCGGGCAGGATGTCCTGCTGTGAACCACATACTGTGCGGTCTCGCCGCCAACGCGGCTCTTCCCACCGAGCTGGTCGACCGGCTGATCGCGGTCGCGGACGAGGACATCGCCGTCGACCTCGCCAGTCGTGAGGACCTCAGTCATGAGCAGGCGGTCGCCCTGGCTTCACGCATCGGGGAGAGCGCTGTGCCGCTCGCGTACGGGGGCCTGCTGACCGCTGCCGACGTCGATCCGGTCGCGCAGCCGCTTGCCGCGCTCGCCCTGCTCGACGAGCGTTCCGGTGACCCGGGGTGGGCTCGGCTCTTCGCGTCGGATCCGGCTGTCGAGCGCCGGGAGAAGCTGGCAGCCTGCCCGGGCCTTCCGCCCGACGTGGTGGAGACGCTCGCCGCCGACCGCGACGTACGGGTCGTCGCCGAGCTCGCGTGGTGGGCGACGGCGGACATGGCCGCCCGGCTCGCGCGGCATCCGCACGCCGAGGTCCGCCGCGCGGTGGCCGCCAACGAGGCGACGCCCCCGGACGTGCTGGCGATGCTGGTCACCGGCGAAGGGCTGCCTCCGGCAGAGCGGTGCCTGGTCTGCGACCGCGAGGAGATGCCCTTCGTGCACGATCCGCAGTGTCCGCGGCTCGACTGCGAGCTGCGGTCCGGCGCCTCCTGCGCGGGCTCCCACGAGTCCACCGTCCTCGAGACGGCGGACCTGGCGCTGCAGAACCCCCGCACGCCGGTCGAAGCCGTCGTCCGATTCGTCGACCACCCCTCGCCGCAGCTGCGTTGCCGGCTGGCCGCCCGTGCGGACCTGCCGCCGGAGTTGTGGGGGCGGCTCGCCGCCGACCCGGTGCCCGGCGTCCGGGCCGACCTCGCCGCGAACCCGTCGATCGACGAGGCCCTGATCCGCACGCTGGCCACCGACCGTGGCCACGACGTGCGGCGCACGCTCGCGCACCACCCCCGCGTACCGCTCGACGTGCTCTCCCACCTGGCCGGCGCTGTCAAGGTCGGGCCGACCCTGCTGCCGCGGATCGCCGCCGCTTCTCCCAGCGAGGTCGAGGAGCTGGCCGTCTCGTCGCATGCGGCCCTGCGGATGCTCCTGGCCGAGCGACGCGATCTGCCGGCGGGGATCCGTGACGCGCTCGCCCAGGACCCGGACGCGAAGGTGGTCAAGTCCATCGCGCCGCACCCGGGTCTCTCGGAGGCTCAGCTGCGCACCATGGTCGAACGGCACGGAGTCCGGGTCGCCGCCAGGGTGGCGGCCAACCCGGACGCACCGCCGGCGCTGCTGGAGGACCTGAGCGGACAGGTACCGCCGGTGCACAAGGCGCTCCGCGAGATCGCCCGGCACCCCCGTGCGACGGGACCGGCGCTGCTCGCCTGCCTGGCGGACAGGCGGGCACGGCCCGCGGCCGCCGGGCACCCGGCCCTGCCGCCGGCGGTCATCGTCGAACTGCTCACCGACGACGACTGGCGAGTGGTGGAGGCGGCTGCGGCCAACCCGTCGTTCCCGTCGGCCGTGATGTGGGAGCTGGTGCCCGAGCCGAGCGGGGTTCAGGGGCGGCGTACCCGGTCCTGAGCCCCTCGGACGCGTCGGTCGGCGAACCGCGCGGCCTCTCACCGTTCTAGTTCCGGCTCCACCTCTGCGTGGCGTTGCCGAGAGCCGTCCACAGTTGCACCTTCGATCCGTTGGCGGTCGCCCAGCCGGTGACATCGACGGCGAGGCCGTTGGAGCGGTTGATGACGGATCCGTCCAGGCGGAACCACCACTTCTGGCTGGGCTTGCCGTTGCAGGTCCACAGGATCAGCTTGGTGCCCGCGGTGGTGCCGTCGCCGTCCGCGGCGAGGCACTTGCCCGTGACGCGGAGTTCGCCCGCGGTGGTCTGCGTGATCGTCTGGTTCGCGTTGCCGGAGCAGTCGTAGATCTGGACCTGCACGCCCGTCTGGCCGTTCGGCACGTCGAGGCACCGGCCCGAGTTGGCGCCCTTCAGCGTGAAGGTGCCGTCCGTCGGCAGGGGGTCCTGGACCAGTTGCCAGTCCTGGGAGCCGTCGCCGGTCGCGGTCGCGAGGGTGACGGAGCCGCTCGTGGTCGCGCCGGTCAGGTACAGGCTGGTGTTGCGGACCGAGCGGAGCTTGTAGGAGCCGTCGGTGGAGGCGACGAGGGTCCACTGCTTGTCGGTGGCGCCGTCGTCGACCCACTGGGCCAGCCTCTGTCCGGCTGTCGCGGTGCCGGTCCAGATGGCGACCGAGCGGCCGCCGGCCTTGTTGAGCAGGGTCACGTTGTCGCCCTTGGCCGTCAGATGCCAGCGCTGTGTGTCGTCCGAGGAGTTCCGGTCGGCGAGGACGAGGTCGGGGACGTCTCCTGTGAGGTTCGCGTCCTGGGTCCTGCCGCCGTCGGGGGCGAGAGCCTGGCCGGTCAGGCGGTTGACGAGGGTGTAGTACGCGCTGTCGGAGCGGCCGAGGTCCACCTCGGCGTACTTCACGGGCCCGACGCTGCCGCCGCTCCATGAGGCCTGCAGGATCAGGACGCGTCCGGTGCCTTCGACGTACTGGAGATCACGGCTGTACCCGGCGGCGATCGGCGTCTGGTACTGCTTCCAGGTTCCGGTGCTCTTGCCGGACTCGTTCACCCAGACGCTGCTGCTGCCGGACGCGTTGTAGACGATCCGTCCGTCGGGCATCGGCAGGAGCACGGGGCTGCCGCCCGTGGAGAGCGTGTTGCCGCCGGAGGGCACGGGCAGCGAGGTGATCGCGGCGTCGGTGACTCCGGATGCGTAGAACTTCAGCGGGTCGTCCGCGAGCCGGTAGCGGACGTTGCTTCCGCCGCCCCAGTACTCGTAGGTGAGCAGCCATTTGCCGTCGGTGGTCGGGGCGATCGTGGTCATGCCCGGTCTGCCGTCGCCGATCTCGGTCCTGCCGTTGTTCGTCACGGTGCCGCCCGGCACGTCGACGACCGGCCGGCTCCAGGACGAGGTGGTGGTGCCGTCCCAGGTCCGGTGCACGAGGATCTGGCCCTGCGAGTCCGTCGCCGTGTCGTTGTCCGGGGCGAGGGTGGGGGCTCCGGTGCCGGTGTCGTAGCCGGTGTAGTCGTTCTCGTCGGAGTAGTACGCGACGAGCTTGCCGCCCCGGGCGACCAGGTGCGGCTCCCACACCGGGTCCTGCTGGGCGTTGGTGTTGGCCGTCGAGATGTGCGTCCCGCCCCCGCCCTGCCATCCGCCGGCGGCGACGATGTTCTGGAAGCTCCAGGTGGCGCCGTCGTCCGTGCTGGAGTAGAGGGCGATCGCCACGTCCTTGCGGTCGCCGTCGCCGGACGGCGTCCAGCTGGAGTTGGCGGCCTTCTGCTCCCGGTAGTAGGGGTCGTCGCCCGACACCACGCTCGCGAGGAGCAGCGTGCCCGCGCTCAGGGCTCCGACGTCCTGCGGGAGCACGTAGAGGTACGGGTTCGTCCAGTTGCTGGTGTACTTGGCGTACTGGGCGTCACCGGACAGGTACGCGGGAGCTTTGACATCGGCCAGCTTCTGCCACGTCGTGCCGTCGTCGTCGCTCTTGTAGACGGGCAGCGTCTGCCCCACCGGATCGCCCTGACTGTTCTCGAACGACGCCACGATCCGGCCGCCGGGAAGCTGCGCCGACTTCGGGTAGAGAACGCAGGGTTTCTTGTTGCACGTGGACGGACTGTCCGCCACGTACACGTTCGACGGGCTCGGCTGATAGGCCCACGCACCCGCCGCGGAGGCCACGGTGAATGCCGCGCCCAAGCCTGTGGCTGTCGCCGCGACAAAAGCCTTCTGTATCAGTCTTCGTATCATTACCTTTCCTCTGAGCTCGTTATCGGCGGCCATGAGACCTGGGAAAGCCCGTTCCACCGGTCATGGTTCATTTGATGGAGTGTGAGGCCGGCGGTGCCGATTTCCTGCTCAAGGACGCACATTGCGGCTCAGTGGCACCCGATCCGGCTGGAGACAGTATTGGGACGCGCCGCCCCCGTGTCACCGGTGTGTTTCCGAAAGTGTTTCGTACGTTCACCGCCGCCGGCTGTTGACGGGACGACCGGCGGTTCCCCGCACGGGAGTGCCTGTCCGAGCCCGGCGCGCCGACGGCGGCGCCGTTCACTGCGGGCTCGGGCTGGGCATGACCGTCGGGTCGACGGGCGGCGGAGCCTCGGGCGGTAGCGGGCCGGTGGGTGATTCCTGGCCGGCGGGCGGGGCGGGCGGGGCGGGCGCCGGTGCGTCCGCGGCGTCGGCTCCGTCCAGGCAGTCGACGAAGCGGATGAAGTCGGGCCGGTCGGTGCCCTCCACGACCGCGAACTCGCTCGCCGGCCGACTGCGCAGCACGCACATGTCGTAGCGGGCGACGGTCGGGAGGTCGTCCTGCCCGCCGGTCGTCCGGTACTCGTGGCGGCCCACCAGCTGGCAGGAGTCGTAACGGATCAGCGGCCCGCGCGGACCGACCGTGTAGCGGTGCGCACGGACGTCGGCGGAGAAGTCCTTGAAGGCGATTCCGGTGTCGTCGCAGTCGCTGAAGTGGACCGTTCCGCTGTTCCAGACGCAGTCGATGATCCTGGCGTCAGGATTGCGCACCTCGAAACGGATGTCCTGGGCGTGGAACCGCTGCACCGAGTCGTGGTGCTGGGCAACGGGGAAACGGAAGAACGTACTGGTGGTGCCGTACTCCTCGGTGGGCTGCGGGCGTGTCTCGGTGATGATGTAGGAGCCGCCCCGGCAGGTGATCGAGCCGCCGTAGGGGAATTCGAGGAAATTACCCCACTCGTATTCGACCTTCATGTCGGTGAACCAGTAGTTGAGGAACTGGTCCTGGTCGTTGGGATCCCCCGGCACGCGCCGGGAGACACCCGAATACAGGAACGCCCGGCGATAACTCCCGCCGACCCGGCATGCCTCCCACCGCATCTCCGAGTTGGTGTCCGTGCCGTCCAGTGCGAGCCCGAACTCCCACTCCCCCATCCACTCGCACTCCGAGAACCGGTAGTCCTGCGCCTTCCCGTTGGAGTACGAACTGAAGAAGGAGGCGCCGGGCGTGGCCGAGCGGAACTGCATGCGCTCGAAGGTGAGGTTGGACCAGATGTCGTCGTTGCGGCACAGATAGGAGCCCGGGCCGGCGGGCGGGCGGAAGACGAGGGTGGTCATGCGTTTGCCCGCCCCGCTGAAGCGCAGACCGTTGGCCGGCCGCAGCGGAGCGACGCCGTCCAGCAGTGCGTGCGGACGGGTGATGAGGAACTCGCCGGCGGGAATCTCGACCACCGTGCGGCCGACGCCCCGGGAGACCCGGGAGGCCGCGAGCGCATAGGCCTTCTCGAACGCCGCGCTGTCGTCGGTCTGCCCGTCGCCCACCGCCCCGAGGTCGGCCACATTGATGGCGAGCGGCAGCCGGGCGGTGCCGAGGCCGTCGCCGGCGCCGGGCGGCGCCACGGGTCTGGATTCCGGTCCCCCGGCGGCGGACGCGCTGGGCGCGGTCAGAGCCGTCGCGGCCACCACCGACGCCCCGCCACGCAGAAGTTGCCGACGGCTGACACGAGACATCCCGCCTCCCCGTTCTGCCATAATTGCCTTCTTTCCAAAGATTTGTCACTAAAGGAGAGAAATGACCGAGTTTGCCGAGGCGCTCAGACAGCTGTCGGCGGCACAGAAGCCCGCGAAGGGGGTCTCGCTCTACACGCGGTTCGTCAACCGTCCGGCCGGCCGTGTCCTGGCCGCCCTGGCCTATCGAGTGGGGGCCACGCCGAATCAGCTGACCGTCCTCGGCGCCCTGTTCACGTTTCCGGCCCTGGCCGCGGTGGCCCTGCTGCCGCCCGGACCGACGATGGCGGTCTGTGTCGGGACGGCCCTGGCCATGGGATTCGCGCTGGACGCGGCGGACGGTCAGCTCGCGCGGGGGCAGCGCTCGGGAAGCCCGTCGGGCGAATGGCTCGACCACGTCCTGGACTGCGTCAAGATCGTCACCCTCCACCTGGTGGTGCTGGTGTCGTTCTACCGGTTCTTCTCCCTGCCCAGCCCGGCCTTCCTGCTGGCACCGATGGTCTTCCAGCTCGCCGCCGTGGTGATCTTCTTCGCGGGGATCCTGACGGAGAAGCTCAAGCGACGGACGCCGGGCGAGGCTCCGGCCGGGTCGCCCCCGGCACTGCGGTCCGTACTGCTGCTGCCGGTCGACTACGGCCTGACCTGCCTCAGCTTTCTATTCCTGGGGAGTCAGGACGTCTTCCTTGCGGTGTACTGCGCGCTGCTGGCGGCCCATGTCCTGTTCATGGCCGCCTTCCTGGTGAAGTGGTTCCGGGAGCTGCGCTGAGGGGATCTCCGGCGGCTGGTGCGTGGAGAGCAGTTCCAGGGCACCGCGCAGCAGCGTGCTGGAGGTGTGCATGGTGTACGGGAAGTAGACGACCTCGACGCCGACCTGTGCGAAGCGCCGCTCGAACTCCTCCCACTTGGGTGTTCCCCGCCAGTCGTCGCCCTTGAAGATGACGTGGAAGCCGATCCGCTTCCACGTCTTCAGCTTGTCGACCTCCGACTCCACGACGACCTCGTCGACGTAGCGCACGCTGCGGACGATGTCGAGACGCTCGGCGAGCGGAACGACCGGCACCCTGCCCTTCAGTTGTGCGGTCAGGTCGTCGGAGGTCACCCCCGCCACGAGGCGGTCGCAGTGCCGGCGCGCCTCGCGCAGGATGTTGAGGTGTCCGATGTGGAACAGGTCGTAGACGCCGGGCGCGAATCCGATGCGTGTCACTGCTGCTCACCCGCCAGTCTCTCGTTCTCGGGGGGCACGGTCACGGTCAGGGCGGAAGACTTGGGCGAGGTGTTCGTCCCGTCGGTCACCTCGATCGCGTAGCGGTGTCTCCCACCGGCGGGCACGGAGTCGGTGAAGCTCATCTGCGCCCGGTCCCAGAAGTTGGACGACTCGGTCTGCCGGCCCACGGGCTTCCCGTCCCGGTAGATCCTGTACGTGAGTGCCGCGTCGTCACGGTCCCAGGTGGCGCGCCAGGTCAGGGTGACCCTGCCGGGGTCGGTGTCGGACACCGAGAGGGTGGGCGCCTTCGGCGCTCCGGTGTCCTTCGGTCCGAAGCGGGTGAGGCCCTGCTGGGGCTTGTCGTTGACCTGGGTGAACTCGCCCCCGGCCCACAGGTAGCCGCGCGAGACGGTCAGCGTGCGGGGACCCACCTGCTCCCCGATACCGCCGTTGGTGTCGGGGAACCAGTGCAGGATCCTGCGGTCCGTCAGGGACTGGGCCAGCAGGTGCTGCCGGTCCCCCCGCTCCGGGAAACCGCCGGGCGTCTCGCTGCAGTCGTGCGAGTGGGAGGCGCTGAAGAGGACGCCCTTGTACGGCACGACCGACTGGGTGGCGCCGAAGCAGGTGTCCTTCCACACCACCGTGCCGTTGGTGAGACGGCCCGCGATGCGCCCGTCGAAGATGCCCGGCCCATGGCCCTCGGCACCCACGTAGAAGCGGGTGTTGTCGCGGGCGATCGTCTTCACCGACGACTGGGGCGGGAACCAGCCCGGGTAGGACAGCACCGTCTTGCCGCTGGTGGGGTTGAGGGCGACCAGCGAGCGGGCCTCCTGTCCGTTGACCGACTCGAAGTCGCCGCCGACGAAGAGCCGTCCGTGCGAGGGTGCGGCCGCCAGGGCACGCACCGGGAGGTCGACGTCCGCCTTGAAGGGCAGCAGGGCGCCCTTGGTGCTGACGGCGGCGACACGGTTCCTGGCCTGGCCGTTGACGCGGGCGAAGTCACCCCCCAGGTAGATCACGCCGTCCGTGGCGTCGATGGCCCGGACGGGCGCGGTCACCGACGGCCGGAAGGTCTTGCGCAGGGAACAGCCGGCGGTGTCCAGGGCGACCGCGTTGGCGACGCGGGTGGACCCGACCTTGCTGAAGGAGCCGCCCACGTACAGCACCCGCTCGTCCGGCGAGGCCTTCATGGCTCGCACGGTGCGGCCCAGTCCGGTGAACTTCGGGGCGCAGGGCAGCAGTTTGCCGGTGGCGGCGTCGAACGCGGCGAAGTTGTGGCGCCGTACCTGCTTCTGGCCGGGCGCGGCGCCCGGCGGGCGGACCGAGTCGAAGGTTCCTCCGACGTAGACGACACCCTTCGCGGAGGCCAGCGACCAGACGATGCCGTCCGTCTGCCAGGTGGCCAGCGGATCGGCGGAAACCTCGGGCTTGCTCTCGGCGGCCGCGGCGAGGGACGCGTCGAGCAGGGCGGTGGTGCACGCGAGGGCCGTGACGGCGGCAGCCCTGGTGACCGGTTTCGTACGGAGCTTTCTCAGGCGCAAAGGACACCCCGGTTGGCAGTGGTGTGAGTACTGGGAGGGGAGCGACGCCGACCGGGCGGGCCGGACGTGCGACCGCGACTGGGTTCATGCGGCGCGGCGGCGCAGCACTCCGACCAGCTCGCTCACTCTCAGAAATGTTCGATATCGCCACAAAGTAATACCAAATACACCCATTCCCAAAGCCATCCCCACGGCGAGTCCTGACGGGGTGTCACCTTCCGATGTACGGGAGGCCATCAGCACGAGCGAGACGACCAGACCGACGCCGAGGGCGTTCAAGTAGCCGCCGTCCACGGTCGTGAAGCCGAGGCGCAGCCGGATGAGCGCGGCCGCCGCGAGGTTCTCCACGACGATGGCCGCGCCCCAGGAGACGGCGGCGCCGAGCACCCCCCAGACCGGCACGGCGAGTACGCCGACGACCAGTTGCGCCGTGAACGCCACGGCGGTGACGGCCAGATGCCAGGAACTCCTGCCGGCCATGAGGAGCACCGTCTGGGCGTTGCCGACCGCCACGTTGACCATGGAGGCGGCGCACAGCACCACCAGAGCGGCAGCGCCGTCGGTGAACTCCGGTCCGAAGACGGACAGAACGGTCCGGGGGAAGGCGGCGACGAGGACGAACAGCGGCCAGGAGAAGAGCACGATCCAGCAGGTCGAGACGCGGTGCAGATGGTGTGCCTCGGCGTCCTTGGAGACGGCGAGCAGACGGCTGATCTCCGGTGCGACGGCGAGCCGGACGGCGAGTTGGACGAGGGTGCCCGCGGTGACGACGCGGCCGATGGCCGTGTACACCCCCGCCTCGCCGGCCGTGCCCAGGGCCGACAGCAGGATGACGCCGGCCCAGACCGCGCTGATGTCGAAGACGGAGGAGACCGCGCGGGGTGCGGCGAAGCCCCAGAAGTCCCGCCAGTGGACGGGCACGCTCGCCGTGGAGTCCGGGGTGGGGCGGCCGGCGCGGCAGCGGCGCAGGGCGACCCAGGCCACGACGGAGCCGGCCAGCGCGGGCAGCAGCCAGGCCGCTGCCAGGGACAGCAGCCCGGGCGCGTAGTAGGCCACGGGGACGGCGATCAGCACGCGCAGCATCGGCTTGCCGATCTGCTCCACGCCGACGAACGGCACCACCGTGCCGTATCCCCGGGTGGCGCCGAGCAGGACCATGCCCACGGTGGCGGCGGGCAGGAAGAGCCCGAAGAGGCGGACCAGCGCGACGGCGTCCGCGGCGGGCAGGTTCGGCAGGAGCGCCGTGGCCACCGCGGGGAACATCAGCAGGGGCACGGCGGCCGCGGTGCCGGCCACGGCCGCCGGCAGGACGGCCGTGCGCAGCAGCGCGCCCACCGCGCGGCCGTCGTTGACGGCGAGGTCGCGCGGGACGAAGCGGACGAGCCCGGTGTCGGCGCCGAGCTTGCAGGTGTTGCTGAGGATGGTGAACAGGGCGACCCCCGTGAAGATCGCCCCGGCCCCCTGCGCTCCGACGGCCCGGGTGATCAGGCCGACCAGGAGAAAGGAGAAGACGGCGTTCACTCCGGAACCCGCCATCCCCCACCACCCGCCCCGCGCGGCCGCGGCCACCCCGCTCGGGGCGGTGGCTCGGGCGCGGGGGCGGGCGGTCGCTCCGGGGGCGGTCATCGGCGGGAGATGGTGAACGTGCTGTCCTGCGCGGGGAGTTCCATGGCCGCCCGGTCGGCGTGCGACGCGGGAGCGTACTTCGGGCGGCGGCGCAGCGCGCGCAGGCGCCGGCGCGGGCGCCCTGCGTCGAGCACGGCCCCGAGGAGGCGACCGCCGGAGCAGCCGATCAGCTCCTGCATCCGCCGGAGGTCGTCCCGCCGGGTGCCGTCGAGGCCGGCGACCACGAGGACGCCGTCGACGCGCTGAGCGACCGCCAGTGCGTCGGCGTGGGTGAGGAAGGGGCCCGTGACGACGACGGTGGACGAGCCGGGCTCGGACAGGCCCCGGTCGGCCCCGGTGACCCCGGCCACCGGGTGGTGCGAACCGGTGCCGCCCGCGGCGAACGCGAGCCGGCCGGCGACGTCGGCGTCGACGAGGACGCTCCCGGGGGGAAGGAAGGCCTCCTCCAAGGTGGGCGCCTCGTACGGCATCAGCGGCAGTTGCGCGGCCAGGCCGGAGGTGTCGGGGGCGGTGTCCACCAGCAGCACCTCGCCCCCGTCCTCGGCGAGGGCGGCCGCCAGGTTGGTGGCGACCTCCTCGGCGGCGCCGGCGCGCCGGGGGGCCACGACGAGGACCTGGCCGGGGCCGGCGGGGCCGGAGATCTGCCGTACGCGGAAGGCCAGGGCCCGGTAGGCCTCGGTGCGCGGGGCGTCGGTGCGGCCGACGGTCAGCAGGGCGTCGTCCCCGCCGTCGTCGGAGGGCAGGATGCCGAGCACCGGCGCGCGCAGGGCGGCCTGCGCCTCGCCGACCGAGCGGACCCGGGTGTCCAGGGCGGAGCGCACCCAGGCCAGCACGATGCCGAGGAGGAGACCGCACACCAGCCCGACCCCGAGCAGGGTCCGCAGACCGGGGCCCACGGGCAGGTCGGGCGCGGTGGCCTTGCGGACGATGTCGCCGCCGTCGGTGTCGCGGGACCTGATGTCGAGGACGCGCTTCTGCAGGTTGTAGAGCTGGTTCTGCACGGCGGGCTTGGCGGCCACCCGGTCCAGCTTGTCGCGGGCCAGCCGCTGGTTCAGCACGTCGATCTGCTCGTCCAGGGCACGGGTGGCCCGCTCCACCGCCTCGTCGTTGCGGCTCTTGCGGTCGTCGAGGTAGGCCTCGGCGAAGGCGTTGGCGCCGCGCGCCGCGCGCTGGGGCGTGTGGGCGGTGAACTCGAAGCGGAGCACCTGGGACTTCTGCGGGTTGGTGACCCGCACCCGGGCGCCGAGCGTGCTGGCCTGGCTGCCGGAGTGGCCCAGGATGTGCGCCGCGCGCAGGGCGACGTCCGCGCTGGAGGCGATCCGCTGCTCCGTGCTCATGCTGACCTGGTTGTCGGCGGCGACGCCCACCGTGCCGAAGGGGTCGGTGGTGGAGCGCACGAGGACTTCACTGGTGGCCGCGTAGGTGTGGGCGCGCTGCAGCGACAGGGCCAGCCCGCCGAGGACTCCCAGGAGGATTCCGAGCGCGATCAGGAAACGGTGCCGCAGGATCCGGCGCAGTTGGTCGCGTAGCTGGTCCGGCTCGTCGTACCGGTCGTCGAATGGAGTGGGGCCGGTCACGGGTGCCCTCCTGTTCCGGGGATCGATGCATGACGAATGGGTGCGGTCGGCACCGCCGATGAGGGGGACCGGGATGCCCGGGCCGTGGGGGTGCTGATGAGCAGCGGGATGGTCATCAGCAGGGTCAGCGGGCCGGCGATGCCGAGCAGGCTGCCGCGCAGGAAGACCATCTGGTAGAAGGCGAAGGCCGGGACCAGGAGCGCCGCGAGGGTGCCCGGCCGGTCGCGCAGCCGGTGGCGTACGTCGTCCACCCGCCGTCCGGCCGCGCCGAGCAGACAGAACACGACGATCACCGCGGCGGGGCCGGCCCACAGGTAACTCTCGATCCACAGGGGCGCGGAGAGGTTGAGGAAGTCGTATCCCGCGTACTCGGCCAGCGCGATGCCGGTGTCCTGGGGTTTCCCCGGCCACATCGAGCGCGGCACCATGAACAGCGGCGGGCCGAGCACGGCCTCCGGGGAGAACCCGTTCTCCCGCGCGTAGTCGAGACCGGTCTGCACCTGCTGGAAGGCGTCGTAGTCGCCGTTGACGGTGAACTGCTCGGCGAGGGAGACGACGGTGATGTCCTCCCGGTCGCTGTAGCGGAAGTAGTCGCTGTAGGGGAAGAGGACCAGCAGCACCGCGATGAGGCCGGCCGCCGCCACCCGGAAGGGGCGGGGCCGGTACAGCCGGGGCACGGTGAACACCAGAGTCAGAAGGATGGTGCCGACCCAGAACCGCGGCTTGCTGATGGGGTTGTTGACGACGGCGTTCAGTGCGAGCAGCAGCGGCAGCAGCAGCCAGCGGGCCCCGCGCAGCCAGCGGTCGCCGCCGGGCAGGCGCGGGACGCGCAGCAGGCCCAGCAGCGCCCAGAACGCGGGCACGGACAGGGACCAGCTGAGCAGCGAGTGCAGGAAGGCCTCCTGCCCGTTGTTCATGGTGCCGATCTCGGTGATGGCCTGGCGACTGGTGAAGTAGGCGCTCAGTCGGCCGGGTTGGCGCGAGATCAGCACCACGGCGAACGTGAACGCGAGCCCGCACAGGGCGAGCAGGCGCCAGGGCGCGATACGGCGGGCCAGCAGTCGTTCCAGGATCCCCGGCCGGGCGGCGGTCGCGCGGGCGGCGTGGGCGCGCTCCCGACGGGCGGCGATGGCCGTTCCGACGCTGTAGGCGACGAGTCCGAGCTCGACGACGACCACCGCCTGCAGCGCGGTCTCCTCCCCGGTCCGGTAGGGCCAGGGGTAGGCGTCGGCGGCGAGCATCGCCAGGGGCGCCAGGCCGAGCCAGATGTAGGCGAAGACCCAGAAGCCGAAGGCGACGAACCGCACCGTGGGAGCGGTGAGCACCCGGGCGAGCGCGCCACCGGTGTGCGCCACGACGATGCCCTGCAGGGCGAGTGCGAGCGACACGTGCTCCGCGTGCGACTGGAGGATCAGCCCCGGCAGCAGGACTGTCAGCACCACGGCCCAGATGAAGACCGCAGCCACACTGCGGACGCGAGCGTCCTGCATCCCGACCTCTCTGCCGAGCGAGTATTCAGGCTGAAACATCACCGAAAGATATATAGCGCCCATAGGGCGTAAATCGCTCCAGGCGCGCACGAAACATCGACTTCAGAGCGGGTGAGGTGCCCGAACAGAGCCATCGGGTGATCCGGAAAATCGGCGGCGCGCCATTTGTCGCAAATCATGACAAATATGCCTAACTTATCGCGCAGGTCTCCGCGCGGCCCGGTGTGTGCCGACCCGGCGTCACAAGCAGCGGTGGACCGGCTGACCGCACATCAGATCTCCGGATTCCCAGAGGAGTTGCGCCCATGAGCAAGCAGGTCGACGTCGTCGTCGCCGGAGGCGGGGGGTTCATCGGTGGTCATCTCGTGGGCGACCTTCTTGCCCAGGGACTGACCGTCCGCTCCATCGACATCAAGCCCCGGCACGAGTGGTACCAGCTCCACCAGGACGCCGAGAACCTGGTCGCCGACCTGTCGCTCCTGGACAGTGCGCGCGCGGGTGTCGCGGGCGCCCGGCAGGTGTACATGCTGGCCGCCGACATGGGCGGCATGGGCTTCATCGAGAACAACAAGGCCGCCTGCATGATGTCGGTGCTCACCAGCACCCACATGCTCCAGGCGGCGCACGAGGCTGGCGTGGAGCGCTACTTCTACTCCTCCTCCGCCTGCGTGTACGCCGCCGGCAAGCAGACCGACCCGAACGTCACCGCGCTCAAGGAGGAGGACGCCTACCCGGCGCAGCCCGAGGACGGCTACGGCTGGGAGAAGCTCTTCTCCGAGCGCATGTGCCGCCACTACGCCGAGGACTACGGGTTCGTCGCCCGCGTCGCCCGGTACCACAACGTGTACGGCCCGCACGGCACTTGGACCGGCGGCCGGGAGAAGGCGCCGGCCGCGGTGTGCCGGAAGGTGGCCGAGGCGGTCGTCTCCGGCGACCACCGGCTGGAGATCTGGGGCGACGGACTGCAGAGCCGCTCCTTCATGTACATCGACGACTGCCTCCACGGCAGCCAGATGATCATGAAGGGCGACAGCGGCGTCCCGGTCAATCTCGGTTCGTCGGAGCTGGTCACCATCAACCGACTCGTCGACCTCGTCGAGCAGATCGCCGGCGTCCGCTGCGAGCGCACCTACCGGCTCGACGCCCCCCAGGGCGTACGCGGCCGCAACTCCGACAACACCCTGATCCGCGAGATCTACGGCTGGGAGCCGTCCATCACCCTGCTCGACGGCCTGGAGAAGACGTACGCCTGGGTCTACGACCAGGTCAAGCGCGCCCACCAGTGACGTCCGCCCGAGTACCAGGACACAGAGCACCGATGAGGATCCTCGTCCACGACTACAGCGGCCACCCGTTCCAGGCCCAGCTGAGCCGGGAACTGGCGCGCCGTGGACACGACGTCGTCCACTCGACGTGTACGGCCTACGTCTCCGGCAAGGGCAACCTCGCCGGGGGCACGGCCGGCCTGCGCTTCGTCACCATCGGGGACGGCACCGCGCTGAACAAGGAGGCCTACTTCCGCCGGCTGCGCCAGGAGACCCTGCTCGGCCTCGAACTGGCCCGCCAGGTACGGCGCGAGAGGCCGGACGTGGCGCTGCTGTCCAACCTCCCCATTCCGGTGCTGGTCGTGACGGCGGCCGTGCTGAGGCGGCTGCGCATCCCCTGGGTGCTGTGGCACCAGGACGTGACCGCCGTCGCCCTGAAGAGCTTCGCCGCCGCCGACGTCGCGAAGTCCATGGGCGTGGCCGCCGCGGTCTTCGGGGCGGGCGAGCGGTGGTCGGCGCGCCGGGCCGCGGCCATCGTGGTGATCGCCGAGTCCTTCGTCCGTGTCCACAAGCAGTGGGGCACCGCAGGCAAGGTCACCGTCATTCCCAACTGGGCGCCGCTGGACGAGATCGTCCCGGTGGCCCGGGACAACGCCTGGTCGGCCGAGCACGGCCTGAGCGGTGTGCGGACCGTGCTGTACTCCGGCACCCTCGGCCTGAAGCACAACCCGGTGTTGCTCGTGCAGTTGGCCGAGCGCTTGCGCGACCGCGGCACTCCGGTCCGTCTCGTCGTCGTCAACGACGGCCCGGCCGTGCCCGTGCTCCGGCAGGCCGCGGCCGCCCGCGGCGTCGAGCTGACCCTGCTGCCCTTCCAGCCCTACGAGCGGCTGCCCGAGGTGCTGGGCAGCGGCGATCTCCTCGTCGTCCTCCTGGCGGCGGACGCCGGGGAGTTCTCGGTTCCGTCCAAGACGCTGTCGTATCTGTGTGCGGGGCGTCCCGTGCTCGGCCTGATGCCCGCCGACAACCTGGCCGCGCACCTGCTCCGTCAGGCGGGGGCGGCGGTCTTCCCGCCGCAGGAGTCCTCCCTCGACGACGCCGCCGCCTGGGCCCGGAAGATCCTGTCCGATCCGGCGCGCGCCGAGTCGCTGGGCAAGGAGAGCCGCGCCCTGGCCGAGCGGGAGTTCGCCCTGGAGGACTGCGCCTCCCGCTTCGAGGACATCCTCCGGAGGGTGAGCCGCGCCCCGGCGCGCTGAGACCGGAGGTCATGGAGCCGCTGTTCCGTCGGGAACAGCGGCTCCCTTTCGTCTTCACCCCTGTACGGTCCGGCCCCGGTAGACGTCCTCGAGCCGGTCGACGACCGCGCGGATGGAGAAGACCTCGTCGATCGCGCGGCGTCCGGCCTCGGCCAGGCCGCGGCGCAGTTCCTCGTCGACGAGCAGGGCGGCCACCGCGTCGGCCAGCGCCTCGGGACTGCCGTCGGTGACCAGTGCGGCCTGTCGGCGCGCCAGTTCGGCCGCGATGCCGCTGCTGTCCGTGCACACGACCGGCGTGCCCTCGGCCAGCGCCTCCAGGACCGTCATCGGGAACGGCTCGTGCACGCTCGGCAGGACGTACACGGTGGCCTTCCGGTAGGCCTCCAGCGCCGCGGAGTGCTCCAGCGCGCCGCCGTAGGAGACCACCTCGGTCAGTCCGCGGTCCGCGACGAGCCGGTTCACCGCCGCCAGGGAGCCCTCGTCCGCCCCGTAGAGCGTGAACCGCGCTTCGGGGGTCTCCTTGTGGACCAGGGCGGCCATCTCGACGAACGCCTCGGGGCGTTTGCGGGGGTGCAGCCGGGCGAGGAAGATCACCTCGTGGTCGCCGCGCGGCCGCGTGCCCGCCTCGACGGGGGCCGGGCGCAGGCCGTTGGGCAGGGAGACCAGCGGTGGCCCGTCCGGGCCCAGCACCTCGGTCAGGGCCCGCCGCTCCCGCTCGGTGAGCACGAGGCAGCAGCGGGCCCGGCGCAGCAGGGGCACGTACACGCGGTCGAAGACACGGGCGACGACGCCGGTGCGGGGCTCGACCATGCCGTGCGTCTGGGTGACGAAGGCCGTGCGCCGCAACCGGGCGACGGCGAGCGCGGCGAGGGAGACCAGGTCCCGTCCCGCGTGCAGGTGTACGGCGTCGGCGCGCCCCATGGCCCGCCACAGGTCCCTCAGCAGCAGCGGATGCATGAGTCCGAGGCATCCCCGGCCGGGGACGAGGCGCCGTGCCGGGCGGGAGACGAACCGGACGGCGCCGATGCGTTCCGCGGCCCGTGCCCTGCCCCGCCACAGCGACACCAGCGTCACGTCGTGCCCGCGGGCGGCGCACTCCTCGAGCTGGGCGACGGCCACGCTCGTCGGGCCGCCGAAGGCCCCGTCGTCGCTGACGAGCGTGACCACATGGACCAGTCTCATGCCGTGACCTCCTTCCCGGATCCGGCGGACGGGGCGGGTACGGCGGCTGCGGCCGGGGCCGTCCCGGGTGTTCCGGCCGTCGTCAGGACCGAGCCGGGCGGGAGGTCCCGGTGGGCGACGGCGCCGGCGCCCACCACCGCGCCCCGGCCGACGGTGACGCCGCGCAGCACCACCGCACGGGCGGCGACCCAGCTGCCCGGCTCCAGCCGGATGGGGCCGTTGTCGAACTCGAAGGTGGCGGAACGACGGCGATGGCTGCCCGTGCACAGCAGCGCGCTCTGGGAGACACAGCAGTCGCTGCCGATCGTGACCGGTTCGAGGTTGAGGATCCAGGCGTCCTCGCCGATCCACACGTCGTCGCCGACGTCCAGTTTCCACGGCCAGTGGACCCGCACCCCGCGCCGGATCAGCACCCGCTGTCCGACGTGGGCACCGAAGGCGCGCAGCAACGCCGGCCGCCAGCGGGCCGGGAACCACCACTTGACGAAGAGCAGATGCTGGGCGGCGAACCAGGCGGCCTGGACCGGCAGGGGGCGCCCCTTGTCATATCCGGCGCCGCTGAAGCCGCGCAGGGATCGCGCTGTGGTCTGTACCATGACGCGATCCTTCACGGCCCCGAGGGCGGATCACCCGCGATCCCCGCGTGTTGGCGGCAGACTTGCCCGGATGGAGGATGCGGCCCGGGGGACGGCGGGCCGCCCGTCCTCAGTAGGCGCCCTGGCCGTTCAGCACCGCGCGCACGGTGCGGGCCATGACGGTCATGTCCCCGGCCAGCGACCAGTTGTCGACATAGCGCAGATCGAGCGCGACCGTCTCGCGCCAGGACAGGTCCGACCGTCCGCTCACCTGCCACAACCCGGTCAGGCCCGGTTTGATGCTGAGCCGGCGCATCTCGACCCCGTTGTACTTGGCGACCTCCTCGGGCAGCGGAGGGCGCGGACCGACCAGCGACATGTGGCCGAAGAGGATGTTGAACAGCTGGGGCAGTTCGTCCAGCGAGTAGCGGCGCAGGACGCGGCCCACGGGGGTGACCCGCGGGTCCTGGCGCATCTTGAACATGTGGCCGTCGTTCTCGTTCTCCGTCTCCAGCCCGCTCTTGAGCCGGTCCGCGCCGACCACCATCGTGCGGAACTTCCACATGGGGAACGGCGTCACGTTCCGGCCGACCCGGGTCTGGCGGTAGAGGACCGGGCCGGGTGAGCCGAGCCGGACGGCCAGCGCGAGCAGGAGCAGCAGCGGCGAGAGCAGGACGATCAGCACCAGGGCGCCCAGCCGGTCCAGGACCGCCTTCGTCGCGGTGTGCGGACCGCGCTGGAGCGGCGGTGCGATGTGCAGCAGGGTGAGGCCGGCCGCCGAGGTCAGCCGTACGCGGCGGCGTGCCACGTCGACGACGCCGGGCAGCACCATGAGCGAGCGGCCCTGGTCGTAGAGCATCCAGGACAGCCGGCGCACGCGCTCGCCGGACATGTGACAGCTCGGCGCCACGAAGACCAGGTCGGCCGCGAGTTCGTCCGCCGCCGTGAGGACGGCCACGGCGTCCGCCTCGGGCTTCTCGGGCGCCTCGCGGGGCAGCCGTACGCACACCGGCACCCCGGAGTGGACCTCGCCGTCGCCCACCGGGCAGGCTCCGACGATCACGTACTCGTGGTCGGTGCGCTGGGCGAGCTGTTCGACCACGGCGTCGACCGTCGGGGCCTCGCCGACGACCAGCACATGGCGCAGGGCGCGGGCGTCCCGGCGGGCGGCCAGCAGATGACGGTGGATCACCTTCTGGCACAGACCCGTGAGCAGCAGCGCGGGGATCAGCGCGGTGAACGCCTCGGCGGGCAGGCTGTCCAGTCCGCAGACCACACAGAGCGTCGCCAGGGCGCCGACCAGGACCAGCCAGTCCCGCATGACGGCCCGCAGGCCACCGCGGTCGCCCCAGGTCGCCGGGGTGTATCGCTTGCTCACCAGCCCGATCAGGGGCCACAGCAGGGCCGCGCCGGCCGCCAGCCGCAGCGGGTCGGGCCGGCCGATCTCGACGAACGTCGCCGCGACCGGCACGGCCGCGGCGAGAACGTCCACACACACCGAGAAGGGGGCGTACCAGCGCGCCCGCGCCTCCGCACGGTGGACGGGGGGCCGCGCCACGGGGATCGGCGCCTGTCGGGACGTCGCGCTTCTGAACCGCCGCATGGTCTCCTTCAAACCCCCAATCGCAGATCGCGGGCGCAGCGGCAGGGACCGTCCCGCGCGCGCCCGCATTCCAGATAAAGATCCTTATACCATCTGATAAGTAGCAATATCGGTCTTTCAGGCTTCACCATGCGGGGTCGACACGAAGAGCCGCCGACCGACGCCTCGCGCGGGGCCCCGGCTTGGGGCACGGTGGAGTCACGCGTGACACACGTGGCACCGCCGTCACGGCGCCGTCTCGGCCGAGAGGAGCACCCGCATGTCGAACCACACCTACCGGGTCACGGAGATCGTCGGCACCTCGCCGGAGGGCGTCGACCAGGCGATTCGCAACGGCATCACCCGCGCCCACCAGACCCTGCGCAACCTGGACTGGTTCGAGGTGACCCAGGTGCGCGGACAGCTCGAGAACGGCGAGATCGCCCACTGGCAGGTCGGCCTCAAGGTCGGTTTCCGCCTGGAGGACTCCGAGTGACACGCGCCCCTCAGGCACCCGGGCTCAGGTGCGGCCCTCCTGCTCCTGCGCCACCCGCAGGGCGACCGAGGGAAGCGTCCAGCGCGCCCGGACGACGGTGAAGCCGGCCGCTTCCGCGTCGTCGCACACCAGCTCGTCGTCGTCCACCAGGAACAGCACCTCCCGGTCACGGGCGAGGCGGCGCAGGATCTCCAGCTTGGTGCGGCGGGCGGGCCGGCGATCGCCGTCGCGCCGCATGTACACGCGCCCGTCGGGCAGCCCGTACCGCTCGAGCCACTCCCGCGTGTCCCGCCGGCAGCGCTCGGGCCGCCCGGTGAGGTAGACGACCTCGCACTCCCGCGCGCTCTCCACGGCCATCGCCACGCCCTCGGAGATCGGCGGGTCCTGCGGCGCCGCCGCGAAGAAGGCGTCCCAGTCCCGCGGCCTGCGCTCCAGGAACCGCTGCCGGTGGGTGGTGTCGGCGAGCGTGTTGTCCAGGTCGAACACGGCGAGCGGGCGCCTGCTGGTCTCGGTCACACGCCCACCCTAAAGACCTCCCCCACCCCGGCAACCTCCGCGCCCCGGGCGGCCACTGCTGTGCGACACGACAGGCACGGCAAGCACAGCGGACACGGCAGGCAAGACGGAGGCGGGAGACCCCATGCGCAACACGTCGATCTGGACGTCGGCACTGGTGAGCGCGGCGCTGGTGACGTTATCGGGCCCGACGGCGGAGGCGTCCGCGGCCCCGGCCGCGACGACCCTGGTCGTGGCGACCACCGGCGACGACTCAGCGGCGGGGACGTTCACCCAGCCCCTGCGGACCATCCAGCGGGCCGTGGACCTGGCGAGGCCCGGCGACACCATCGCCGTACGCGGCGGCACGTACACCCTCACCGACAACATCACGATCAGCACCTCGGGCACCGCGTCCCAGCCGATCACCCTCGGGGCCTACCAGGGCGAACACGTGGTCGTGGACGGCGAGCGGCTGCCCGCGAGCCACACCCCCGTCGGCGGCAGCATCCCCCGGGCCGAGCGCGGGGCGATCCACCAGGAGGCCTCGTACTGGCGGATCTCGGACCTGGAGATCGTCAACGGTCCCTACGGCGTGTACTGCGACGGCTGCAACAACAACGTCTTCGCGCGACTGAGGACGCACGACAACTACGAGTCCGGCTTCCAGCTCCAGGGCGCCTCCGGCAACAACCAGATCCTGAACCTGGACAGCTACGGCAACCGCGACCCGCGCAAGAACGGCGAGAGCGCCGACGGCCTGGCCGTCAAGGAGGGCAGCGGCACCGGCAACGTGGTGCGCGGCGCCCGCCTGTGGAACAACGTCGACGACGGCTTCGACAACTGGAAGTTCACCTCCCCGATCCTGATCGAGAACACGGTCGCGTACGGCAACGGCTTCAACCGCTGGGGCTTCCCCGACTTCGCGGGCGACGGCAACGGCTTCAAGCTGGGCGGAGGCAGCCCGGCGCCCGCGGTGGCGCACACCCTGCGCAACTCCGTCGCCTTCAAGAACGCGGCGCACGGCGTCACGGACAACGGCAACACGGGCGCACTCGCTCTGACCCGCACCAGCACGTACGCCAACGCCGGCACGGGCTTCGACGTCGACACCTCCGGCGGCAGGGCCGTCCTCACCGGCAACCTGTCCGTCGCCGACGCGCGCGCCGTGGCCCTCGGTGCGGGCACCGTCTCCAGCGGCAACTCCTGGGATCTCGGCGGCACGTGGAACGCCGCCTCGGTGCTGAGCACGGACCCCGCACCCCTCACGGGCGCCCGCCGCTCCGACGGCTCACTGCCGTCCGCCCCGTCGTTCCTGGTGCCCCGCAACGGGGCGGGCGTCGGCGCACGCTTCTGACGACCCGCGGCGCCCGTCGAAGGTTCCGGAGGAATCCTGCGGGCTCCCGGGTGTTGAACCCTGTATGAGTTCCGTGATCGCCTCGGCCCGTTTCTCCGTCCTCGACCGCTCCCGCGTCCGCGAGGGCCACACCGGCGCCGAGGCGCTGCGGGACACGGTGGGGCTGGCGCAGGAGGTGGAGCGGCTCGGCTACCACCGGTTCTGGGTGGCCGAGCACCACGGGGTGCCCGGCGTGGCCGGGTCCGCGCCGACCGTGCTGGCGGCCGCCGTGGCCGGCGCGACGCGCACGATCCGGGTCGGCACCGGCGGAGTGATGCTGCCCAACCACCGGCCGCTGGTCGTGGCGGAGCAGTTCGGCGTCCTGGAGTCCCTGTACCCGGGGCGGATCGACATGGGCCTCGGCCGCTCGGTGGGCTTCACCGACGGGGTCCGCAAGGCGCTGGGGCGGGACAAGGGCGACGCCGAGGACTTCGCCGGCCAGCTTCAGGAGCTGCTCGGCTGGTTCCGGGGCACCTCCCCGACGGGCGTGCACGCGCGGCCCGCCGAGGGCCTGACCGTGCCGCCGTTCGTGCTGGCCATGGGCGAGGGCGCGACGATCGCGGCCCGCGCCGGCCTGCCGATGGTCATCGGCGACCTGCGCGACCGGGAGCGGATGCGGCGCGGCATCGACCACTACCGCGCCCACTTCCGGCCCTCCCCCTGGGCCGCCGAACCCTACGTCGTCGTCTCGGGCACGGTCGCGGTCGCCGCGACGCCCGAGGCCGCCCGGCGGCTCCTGGTCCCCGAGGCCTGGTCGATGGCGTACTCCCGCACGCACGGCACCTTTCCGCCGCTGCTCCCCGCCGAGCGCGTCGAGGCGCTCCCGATGACCGCGAAAGAGCGCGGGTTCTACGAGTCCGGGCTGACCGGCCAGATCGCCGGCACCGAGGAACAGGTCGCCCACGAGCTGGAGAAGCTGGTGAAGGAGACGAACGCGGAGGAGATCCTGGTCACGACCAGCACCCATGACCGTCGGGCACTGCTGGACTCCTACCGGCGTCTCGCCGGGATCGCGAACCTCGGAAGGGCCACTGGCTGACGGCTGCCCCCGCGCAACCGCTGTCGGCGGACGAGAACGAGTTGCGGGGACCGCTCCCCCAGGGCACGCCCTGCGCCGTGGGGGTGTACGGCGAGCAGGACGGCACCTCTGTTCAGTCGTCCGAGTCGCCGCCCGAGTCGCCGCTCGACTTGCGGCGCCCGCTCCCGGACCGGCTCACCAGCTCGCCCGCGAACCGGGTCACGGCGGCCACCGCGCGCACCCAGCGCGGGCCGCCCCGTTCCGCCCACACCACACAGACGCACCCGCCGACGACGAGCACCAGGACACCCACCAGAACGAGCAGCTCCACGCTCGGCCCCCTTCGTTTTCCCTCGGTCCGCGCCATCCTCTCAACGTGATCGACCGCGGACTCACCCGCCCCGTCCCCGCCGCAGCTCCCGCCAGGCCCGGTAGTGGTCGAGCAGCGTCTCCTCGATCGGGCGGTAGGTGAGGCCCAGTTCCTCGACGCTCCGGCGGTTGTCGACGCGGAAGCGGATGCCGAGGTGGTTGCGGATGTAGGCCTGGCTCAGGCCGAAGGCCGGGCCGAGAAGGCGGACGGGCCAGTGCGGGAGGGCGGTGCGCGGGAGACGGAGGTTCCCGGGGTGGTGAGCGCGCAGGATCGCCGACATCCGGTGGAACGACGTCATCTCCTGGGCCGCGACGATGTAACGGCCGTGCGCCCCGGGGCGTTCCGCCGCCGCGATGTGGGCCGCCGCCACGTCCCGTACGTCGGCCGTCGTGAAGCTGAAGTCCGGGGCGCCGTAGAAGAAGTAGCCCTTGAACAGCTCGTCGAGGAGGAACAGGCTGCCGGAGTCCGAGGCCGGGGTGAGGGAGGGGCCCAGGATCAGGCCGGGGTTGACGGAGACCATGTCCCAGCGGTCCTGCGCGGCCGCGGCGTCCCAGGCGGCCCGCTCCGCCACCGTCTTGGCGTAGTGGTACGGATTGTCGTCCACCGTGCTGGTGGTGTTGAAGTACTTCTCCGACAGGGTCCGGTCGTCCATCTCCAGGACGTCGGCGTAGTCACCGAAGATCGCCCCCACGGTGGAGGTGAGGACCAGCCGCTCGACCGTCTCCGTGCGGTCGATGCCTCCCAGCACGTTGTGCGTGCCCCGCAGGGCCGGTTCCACCACGTCCCGCCGGCCGTCCTTGATCTTCTCCGGCATCAGGAAGGGGGAGGCCACGTGGAAGACCACGGAGCAGCCCTTCATCGCCTCGTCGAAGGAGCCGTCCACGAGCAGGTCGGCCTCGAAGAGGTCGAGGCGGCCGGGGTGGGAGTCCCGCAGCGCTCGCAGCGGCCGCGTCTTCGCCGCGTTCGCCGTGCTGCGCACGGTGGTGCGCACCCGGTGGCCGCGTTCCAGCAACTGCCGTACGAGATGGGCGGCGACGAAGCCGCTGCCACCCGTCACCAGGACGGTTCTGCCGACCGGACTTCCACTCACGCCTGTTCTCCTCGGGAGGTGGGTCGAGATCTGTCATGATCGCACCATGACCCCCCAACCGCCCTTCACCTACAAGGAATTCGTCGAACACATGGCCGCCGACCCGGCCGTCGTCGGCCTCGTGCTCAAGGGTTCGCAGGCCCACGAGGGCATGGCGACCGAGCACTCCGACCACGACCTGTACGTCGTCCTCGCGGACGGCGCACCGGCCGGGGACCTCGGTCGCCGCACCCCCGACCTCGACGTGGTGGTCGTGTCGCTCGCGGAGTTGCGGGCCGCGGGCAGGCCGGGCTTCGAGCGGTACGCGCTCGCCCGGGGCCGGGTCGTCCTCGACCGGCTCGACGGGGAGATCGGCCGAATCCTCGCCGCGAAGGCGCGGTTGGGGAGGGAAGAGGCCTTCCGGGCGGCGGGCGGGTCGCTGGACGCGTACGCCAACTCCCTGTACCGGTCGGTCAAGAACGCCCGCGACGGCGAGTCGCTGGCCGCCCGCCTCGACGCGGCCGACAGCCTGGGCTCCCTGCTGGAGTTCCTGTTCGCCCTCGACCGCCGGCCCCGCCCCTACAACAAGTACCTGCGCTGGGAACTGGCCCACCACCCGCTCCCGGGCTGGGACACCACGGCCCTCCTCGACGCCGTGGAGCACATCGCGGCGACCGCCGACGTCCCGGCCCAACGGGCGCTCTTCGCACGGGTCGAGACAGCGGCCCGCGCGGCCGGGCACGGCGACGTGCTCGACGACTGGGGCGAGGATCTGCTGCTCATGCGGCCGGGTGGGTAGGACGACGGGCGCCGCCCGCGGCGCGGGCCCGACCGGACCGCTCACGGGACGCCCGGCCCCGGGTGGTACCCGCCCCGGCGGCCCGGTCTCCGTCCGCCGTGCGACGCGATCGGCGAAGGACGCCCACGCCACCCACGCGAGCGGCCGGCCAGGCGGGCGCACGCCCGGGTCTCCCCTG
This sequence comes from Streptomyces aurantiaciflavus, assembly GCF_049808595.1. Taxonomy (NCBI): domain Bacteria; kingdom Bacillati; phylum Actinomycetota; class Actinomycetes; order Kitasatosporales; family Streptomycetaceae; genus Streptomyces; species Streptomyces aurantiaciflavus. The sequence goes on from NZ_JBNCAQ010000050.1 coordinate 51,631, forward strand.
CGTACCCGCGCCCGGACGGTTGCGGTGCCGGGGCTCCTCCGTCGATCACCCCGCCGCGTGTCCTGCCGGTGGTGCCCACGCCCCGCGGAGGTCCACGGGGCCGCGGCCGGTGTGCGCGCCGGCTGTTCCCCGTGCGGTGCGTCCGCGGGCCTTGAGCGTCATCTGCCCGCTCGCCGGCTCGCCGAGGACCCATGTCCCGGCGGTGGCCGCCAGCGTCCTGCGGTCGAGGTGGGTCTCGGGTGCGATCGCCGGTCCGACCTCCACCTCGGCCACGAGGCTCCGGGCGGTCGCCACCCGCCACAGGGAGGCGAGCAGGCAGTCGTCGCCGACGAAGGCGGGTGCCGTGCTGGCCGCGCCCCCTTCGGCCCGGTAGCGGATGCGCACCGGCTGCACGGGCACGCGCGCGTCCACGGCGGCCTGGAACACGGCCCGCCGGAAGTGGCCCTGGGCGCGGCCGCACCAGGTGCTCCCCTCCGGGAACACCGCGACGGCCTGCCCGGCGCGCAGGGCATCGGCGACACGGGCGACCGTGCCGGGCAGGGCGCGCAGCCGGTCACGGTCGATGAACAGGACGCCGCCGCGCGCGGCGAGCGCTCCCGCGACCGGCCACTGCCGTATCTCGGTCTTGGCGAGCATCCGGGCCGGGCGCACCGCGGCCAGCAGCGGGATGTCCAGCCAGGAGATGTGGTTGGCGACCAGCAGCAGCCCGCCGGCGGGTGCGGCGGCCCCCGTCGTGCGGACGCGGACTCCCGCCGCCCGCACGACCGCGCGACTCCACCGCCGTACCGCCCCGGCCGGGATCCTCCCGCCGAGCGGCGACAGGAGGACCCCGGTGAGGACGAGCAGCAGCACCGCCGCGAGCCGCAGCACGGCCCGCGGTACGGCGGCGCAGGACGACTCCGTCTCCTCCACGCACGCCCGCGGGGTGCACGGCGCGCTGGGCAGCCAGACGCTCATCAGGCCGGGACGAGGGAGAGGAAGTGCCGCAGATAGCGCTGGTTGACCCGGCGCATCGACAGCAGCACGTACAGGTCGGCGACCCCGAAGTCGGCGTCGTGGGCGGGCTCGCCGCACACCCAGGCGCCGAGGCGCAGGTAGCCGCGCAGCAGGGCGGGCAGCTCGGTGCGCGCGGGCAGTGCCACGTCAGCCGGGGGCACCCACGGCAGCAGCGGGCGTACCCGGAACTCCTCCGGCGCCAGGTACTTCTCCCGCACCCGGTCCCAGGCGCCGGCCGCGAGGGCGCCGCCGTCGGCGAGCGGGACGGAGCAGCAGCCGGCCAGCCACTCGTGGCCGCGGTCCACCATGTAGCGGGCGATCCCGGCCCAGATGAGCCCGATGACGGCGCCGTCGCGGTGGTCGGGGTGCACACAGGACCGGCCGACCTCGACCAGCCCGGGCCGGATCCCGTCCAGCCGCGCCAGGTCGAACTCGCCCTCCGAGTACAGCCGCCCGGCGACCGCGGCGCGCTCCGGCGGCAGCAGCCGGTACGTGCCGACGACCTGCCCGGTGTCGGCGTCGCTCACCAGCAGGTGGTCGCAGTACGCGTCGAAGGGGTCGACGTCCAGGCCGGGCTGTGAGGACGTGAGCAGGGCGCCCATCTCCCCGGCGAAGACGTCGTGCCGCAGCCGCTGCGCGGCCCGCACGTCGTCCTCGTCGCGGGCGAGGGTGACGGTGTAGCGGGCGGGTGCCGTGGACCGCGGGGGACGGTCGAGGGTGGAAACACCGGTCATGGCTCTCTCCTGAGCACGCACGAAGGGGGACGGAGCGGTACCCCCTGTTTCTTCCGATTCCGGTTGGCGTGTACGTGACCTGTGCCAGGAGCGCGGGTGTGGGAATGCTGAATGCCAGGCGCGGGGAGCGCCGCGGCGGAAAGCCAGACGGGGCCGGGGATGAGCACCACTCCCGGCCCCGCCCGTCCACCGTCTCGGCGAACGTCTCTCGTTACGCGGGTTCCGCTATCGCTTCGCCACCTTGCGGGTGGCCCGCAGCCACTCCTTGTTCATGCTGGTGATGGACATCAGGGGGATCCCCTTCGGGCAGGCCGTCGCGCACTCCCCCGTGAGGGTGCAGCCGCCGAAGCCCTCCTCGTCCATCTGCGCCACCATGTCCAGCACCCGCGTCTCCCGCTCGGGCGCCCCTTGGGGCAGGACGTTCAGGTGGTTGACCTTGGCGGAGGTGAACAGCATCGCCGCGCCGTTGGGGCACGCGGCCACACACGCCCCGCAGCCGATGCACTCGGCGTGCTCGAAGGCGGAGTCGGCGTCCGGCTTCGGCACCGGTGTGGCGTGGGCCTCCGGCGCGGCGCCGGTCGGGGCGGTGATGTAGCCGCCGGCCTGGATGATCCGGTCGAAGGCGGACCGGTCGACGACCAGGTCCTTGATCACGGGGAACGCCGAGGCCCGCCACGGTTCGACGTCGATCGTGTCGCCGTCCCGGAAGGAGCGCATGTGCAGCTGGCAGGTGGTGGTGCGCTCGGGTCCGTGCGCGTCGCCGTTGATGACGAGCGAGCACGCGCCGCAGATGCCCTCACGGCAGTCGTGGTCGAAGGCGACCGGGTCCTCGCCCTTGAGGATGAGCTCCTCGTTGAGCGTGTCGAGCATCTCCAGGAAGGACATGTCGGGGGAGACGCCGTCCACCTCGTACGTGGACATGGCGCCGTCGGCGTCGGCGTTCTTCTGCCGCCAGACGCGCAGGGTGAGCTTCATGCGTAGCTCCGCTGGGTGGGGTGGACGTACTCGAAGACCAGGTCTTCCTTGTGCAGGGTCGGGGCCTCGCCCGTTCCCGTGAACTCCCAGGCGGCCGCGTAGGCGAACTCGTCGTCCTTGCGGGCGGCCTCGCCGTCCGGGGTCTGCGACTCCTCGCGGAAGTGGCCGCCGCAGGACTCGGAGCGGTGCAGGGCGTCGAGGCACATCAGCTCGGCCAGCTCCAGGTAGTCGACGACCCGGTTCGCCTTCTCCAGGGACTGGTTGAACTCCTCGCCGGTGCCGGGCACCTTGATCCGCCGCCAGAACTCCTCGCGGATCTGCGGGATGCGCTCGAGTGCCTTGCGCAGTCCGGAGTCCGTGCGGGCCATGCCGCAGAACTCCCACATCAGCTCGCCGACTTCGCGGTGGAAGGAGTCGGGGGTCCGGTCGCCGTCGACGGACAGCAGCAGGTTGAGCCGGTCGTGGGTCTCGGCCAACACTTCCTGTACGACGGGGTGTTCGTCGGTCACCTCGTCCTGGTGCGGGTTGCGGGCGAGGTAGTCGTTGATGGTCGCCGGCAGCACGAAGTAGCCGTCGGCCAGGCCCTGCATGAGGGCGGACGCGCCGAGCCGGTTGGCGCCGTGGTCGGAGAAGTTGGCCTCGCCGATCGCGAACAGTCCGGGGACGGTGGTCTGGAGGTCGTAGTCGACCCACAGTCCGCCCATCGTGTAGTGGACGGCCGGATAGATCCGCATCGGCACCTCGTACGGATCCTCGTCGGTGATCCGCTGGTACATGTCGAAGAGGTTGCCGTACCTGGCCTCGACCGCCTTGCGGCCCATCCGCTGGATGGCGTCGGCGAAGTCCAGGTAGACGCCCTGGCCGCCGGGGCCCACTCCCCTGCCCTCGTCGCAGACGTTCTTCGCGGCGCGGGAAGCGATGTCACGCGGGACCAGGTTGCCGAAGGACGGGTAGATGCGCTCCAGGTAGTAGTCGCGCTCGTCCTCGGGGATCCTGTTCGGCGGTCGGGTGTCGCCCTGGGCCTTCGGGACCCAGATCCGGCCGTCGTTGCGCAGCGACTCGCTCATCAGCGTCAGCTTCGACTGGTGGTCGCCGGTGCGCGGGATGCAGGTGGGGTGGATCTGGGTGAAGCACGGGTTGGCGAACCAGGCGCCGCGCCGGTGCGCCCGCCAGATCGCGGTGGCGTTGGAGTTCATGGCGTTCGTCGACAGGTAGAAGACGTTGCCGTAGCCGCCGCTCGCCAGTACGACGGCGTCCGCGAAGTAGGTGTCGATCCGGCCGGTGATCAGGTCCCGCGCGACGATTCCGCGCGCCCGTCCGTCGATGACGATCAGGTCGAGCATCTCGGTGCGCGGGTGCATCTCGACGTTCCCGGCGGCGATCTGCCGGGACAGGGCCTGGTACGCGCCGAGCAGCAGCTGCTGGCCCGTCTGGCCGCGGGCGTAGAAGGTGCGGGACACCTGGACGCCGCCGAAGGAGCGGGTGTCGAGCAGGCCGCCGTACTCGCGGGCGAAGGGCACGCCCTGGGCCACGCACTGGTCGATGATCTCGACGGAGATCTGGGCGAGCCGGTGGACGTTGGACTCGCGCGCCCTGAAGTCGCCGCCCTTGACCGTGTCGTAGAACAGCCGGTGGATGGAGTCGCCGTCGTTGCGGTAGTTCTTCGCCGCGTTGATGCCGCCCTGCGCGGCGATCGAGTGGGCGCGACGCGGGGAGTCCTGATAGCAGAACTGGACGACGTGGTAGCCCTGTTCGGCGAGGGTGGCGCCGGCGGAGCCGCCGGCGAGGCCGGTGCCGACGACGATGACGGTGTGCTTGCGCCGGTTGGCCGGGTTGACCAGCTTGGCCTCGAAACGGCGCTTGTCCCAGCGCTCGTCGATCGGGCCGGAGGGCACCTTGGTGTCGACGGCGGGTTCGCCGGTCGCGTAGTCGGTGTAGGTCATCTTCAGCTCACCACTCCGGTCATGACGCCCACGGGTACGGCGACGAAGCCGGCCGTGAGCAGCAGCGCGAGGACGTCGGCGACGGTCTTCAGGGCGCGGTCGCGGGTGCGGCTGCCGACGCCGAGGGTCTGGGCGGCGCTCCAGAAGCCGTGCCGGACGTGCAGGCCGAGGGCGAGCATCGCGACGATGTAGACGACGTTGCCGTACCAGGTGGAGAAGGTGTCCACGACGTTCTGGTACGGGTGGCCCTCCTGGAAGCCGCCGGGGTGCACGGTGCCGGTCGTCAGGTCCAGGACGTGCCAGACGATGAACAGGCCGAGGATGATCCCGCCCCAGCGCATGGTGCGGGTCGCGTAGCTCGCCCGTGGCTTCTTGTGGACGTACTTGCTCGGGCGCGCCCGGATGTCACGGCGGCTGAGCTGGTACGCGGAGACGGCATGGGCGACGACCGCGACGACCAGCACGACGCGGATCAGCCACAGCGTCCACTCGTAGTGCATGAACGGCTCGCCGACCGTGCGCAGCCAGTGGCCGTAGTGGTTGAACTCCTGCGGGCCGAAGAAGATCTTCAGGTTGCCGATCACGTGGGCGACCAGGTACAGCAGCATGATCACGCCGCTGACTGCCATCACTGTCTTCTTGCCGACGGAGGAGTCCCACACGGTGCGCGCCATGGACGGCCGTCGGTCCGTCCGCGTTGCCAGAGCCATGGAACAGGACGCTAGGGCCGGACGACCTCATCAGTCCAAGACATGGTCCGGCTCGTTTCGATAGCCGCTGCCTATCATGGCTGGATGCAGTTCCAGCAGCTCCAGTACTTCGTCGCGGTGGCCGAGACGCGGCACTTCACCCGGGCCGCCGAGCTCGTGCATGTCGCACAGCCGTCGCTGTCGCAGCAGATCAGGGCGCTGGAGCGGGAGTTGGGGGCCGATCTGTTCCTGCGGGCGCGCGGCAACATCACGCTCACGGACGCGGGTGAGGCGCTGCTGCCGCTGGCTCGGCGGATCCTGGCGGACACGGAGACGGCCCGGTACGAGGTGCAGGAGCTGGTGCAGCTGCGCAGCGGCCGGGTCCGCCTGGGCGCCACGCCCAGCCTGTGCACGGGTCTGCTGCCGGACGTGCTGCGCGCCTTCCACGACCGCTACCCCGGCATCCGGCTGCTGATCGAGGAGAGCGGCTCGCACGACCTCGTCCGCGAGCTGGCCCGCGGCGCCCTGGACCTCGCCCTGGTGGTGCTGCCCCTGCCGACCCCCTCCCCCGCCCTGACGACGGTGGAGCTGCTCCGCGAGGACCTGGTGGTCGTTTCCTCCCCGGAGGCCCCGCGCCCGGGGCACGGCCGGCGCACGGTCCGCGTAGCCGATCTGGAGGGCGAACGTCTGGTGATGTTCCGGCACGGCTACGACCTGCGCGAACTCACCGTCGCGGCGTGCCGGGCCGAGGGCTTCGAGCCGGACTTCGCGGTGGAGGGCGGGGAGATGGACGCGGTGCTCGGCTTCGTGCGGGCGGGTCTGGGGGTGGCCGTCGTCCCGCGCATGGTCGCCGCGCGGTCCGGGCGGGGCCTTCGGGTCACCCCGCTGGCCCGCCCCGGCCTGCACCGCACGATCGCGCTGGCCCACCGCAGCGATGTGGCTCCGCCGCGGGCCGCGAGGGAGTTGCAGCGGATGCTGCTCGAGCGGTGAGGCGGCGCCGCCGGGGGGCGGTGGCTGCGGCCGGCGGACGGACACCGAGGGATCCGACGCCGGCCGGTGAACGCCGTCCGACGCCGCCGCCCGGACGGCGCTCGGCCGTCGGCGCACCCGGCCCGCCGCCCGGAAATCGCCGCCGCACCCCGAGAGGGCGCGGCGTACGACGTCACAGCACGGTCGGAGACGCCCCGGAGGACGCCGCGCCGCCGGGCCGGAGGGTCCTCACCCCGTCGCGTCCACCAGGGCCAGTTCGTGCAGCCGGTCCGGGGGGCCCGGGCGGGCGTAGTACCAGCCCTGGGCCGTGTCGCAGCCCAATATCCGCAGCTGGTCGGCCTGGGCCCCGGTCTCCACGCCCTCCACGGTGACCGCGAGGTTCAGACTGTGGGCCAGCGAAACGATTCCCTCGACGATCTTCAGGTCGACGGGGTCGGCCGGGAACTGCTGCATGCTCTGGGTGAAGGAACGGTCCAGCTTGAGCACGCTCACCGGCAGCCGGCGCAGGTTGGCCAGGTTGGAGTAGCCGGTGCCGAAGTCGTCCAGGGCGATGTCGACGCCCATCTCGGCGAGCCGGCGCAGCGGCTTGAGGAGGTCGTCGTCGGCGCCGATCAACGCCGATTCGGTCACCTCCAGACAGAGAGCCTCCGGTTCGACTCCGGTGCGCTCCAGGATGTCGACGGTGTCCTGCACCAGTCCCGGATGGTTGAGCTGGCACGGGGAGAGATTGACGTTGATGCGCAGGGGGCTCGTGTCCCCGTTGCGTTCTCGCCACTCGCGGGCCTGGCGCACCGACTGCTCCAGCACCCAGCGGCCCAGCGGAACGATCAGCCCGGTGTGTTCGGCGAGCGGGATGAACCGGTCGGGACCGAGCACCCCGTGCTGCGGGTGCAGCCAGCGCACCAGGGCCTCGGCGCCGCGCACGCTGCCGTCGCCGAGGTGGACGAGCGGCTGGTACTCGATGAAGAACTCGCCCCGCTCCAGGGCGGTCGGCAGGGCCGTGGTCAGCCCGTGGCGGGTGATCGCGCGGGCGTCGGCCTCGGGGTCGGCGAGCTCGAAGCGGTTGCCGCCCGCCGACTTGGCCCGGTACATGGTGATGTCGGCGCTGCGCAGCACCTCCGCGGGGCTGTGCTCCCCCGCCGGGCCCTCCACGATGCCGATGCTGCCGCGCACGGTCAGCTCCCGGCCGTCGATCCGCACGGGCGCGACCAGGGCGTTCATGATGCGTGCGGCGAGTTCGTCGACCTCGCGGCGGGTGTCGGGGCCGGTGGTCAGCGCCACGAACTCGTCGCCGCCCAGCCGGGCGACCATCTCGCCCGGCGCGGTCGCGCAGGCCTGCAGCCGGTCGGCGACCTCCACGAGCAGCCGGTCGCCGGCCGCGTGGCCGAGGCTGTCGTTGATGGTCTTGAAGCCGTCCAGGTCGAGATAGCACAGGCCGAAGCGCTGGTTCTCGCCGACGGAGAGCACCTTCTCCAGGCGTTCGAAGAACAGGGTGCGGTTGGGCAGGCCGGTGAGCGCGTCGTGCGTGGCCTCGTACCGCAGCCGCAGGTTGAGCAGACGGCGCTCGGTGGTGTCCTCCATCAGGGCCAGCTGGTACTGCGGCCTGCCGTCGGCGTCACGGAGCAGGGAGACCGTCAGGTTGGTCCACAGCACCGTTCCGTCAGGGCGGTAGAACGCCTTCTCCACGTGGTAGTGCTCGCGTTCGCCGCGCACCAGCTCCTCGTAGAGCCGCCAGACCTGGGGCGCGTCGTCGGCGTGTGTCCACTCGCGGACGTTGCGGCCGCGCACCGCCTGCTCACCGCCGCCGAACATGCGCATGAGCGCCCCGTTGACCTGGAGGACGTTGCCGTCCAGGTCGGCGATGCCGATCCCTATGGCGGCGCCCTCGAAGACCGCGCGGAAGCGGGCCTCGCTGGCGTGCAGCGCCTGCGCCACCACTCCCTGCGCCTGCAACGCGGCCTGCGCGATGGCCTCCTGCTCGGCCAGCGTGCGCTCGCGCAGCGCCTGGGCGTACCCGGCGGCCATGGCGTGCTGGAGCCGCGAGCACCGCGTGCGCAGGTCCTCCTGGGGACCGTCCTCGCCGCAGTAGAGCACCAGGTAGGCGTCGACGCAGTCCAGGCTGCGGCTGAGCGCCTCCGGGTCGGTGCAGTGCGCGTCGACGAGCGCGGCTCCGACCGCCCTGGCGGCCTCGGCGTCGAACGTCCTGGCCCGCAGCGCCTCGCTCAACCGCCGGGCCAGCGGCAGGAGTCGCTCCTCGAACTCCGGCCGGGTCAGCGACGTCGAGGTGACCGGGAACACCGCCCGGCTCCAGATCGTCGCGAACCGCCGCAGTCTGTCCTCCGGCCCGTCCGGCTCGGCGATCACGAAGTACGCCCCACGCCCGCGAAACCGGAGAAGGCGTACGGATCCTCGTCCTCCGGTGTCTCCTGCGGCCTCCACAACGGCGGCGACACCAGTCCCGGTTCCACCATGTCGTACCCCTCGAAGAACCGCGCGATCTCGTCACGCGAGCGCATGATCAGTGGGTTGCGAATGTCCTTGTACACGTCCACCGCGCCCTCGGCCCGCTCCGGCGGCAGCGGGATTCCCTCGTACGAGGCATGCGTGAGGACGAGCAGGCTGCCGGGCGCGAGCGCGGCGCTCAGCTCGGCGACCGCCGTGTACGGGTCGTCCGCGTCTTCCACGAAGTGCAGTATGGCAACGAGCAGCAGCGCCACCGGCCGGTCCAGGTCGAGCATTTCCCCCACCTGCCGGCTGCTCAGTATCTCCTGCGGCTTGCGCAGATCGGCCGCGACGACGTCCGCGTCCGCGTTGCCCTCCAGCACCGCCTGGCTGTGCGCGACGGCCACCGGGTCGTGGTCGACGTAGACCACCCGGGCGCCGGGACTGGCCGCCTGGGCCACCTCGTGGACGTTGCCGAAGGTGGGGATGCCCGAACCGATGTCGAGGAACTGGGTGATGCCCTCGCCGGCCGCGTACCGCACCGCGCGGCGCATGAACGCCCGGTTCGCCTGCATGATCTTCGGAAGTCCCGGCATGAACTCCATGGCCCTGCGGGCCGCTTGCCGGTCGACCTCGAAGTTGTGCGAACCGCCCAGGTAGTAGTCGTAGATCCGCGAGACACTGGGCACGGAGATGTCGATGCTCCGTGGGGCCCAGGCGGGACGCTCCATCCAACTCTCCAAGGCGTAGGCGATCCGGTGTTCGAGCAGAGGCTACTGATCGCCCGCCAAACGGGCGAGCGGAAACGGAAATTGACCATCCGTTCCCGGTCACTGCCTGCGGCACGTGCCGAATCGGCGCCCCGTGGGGGAGCCTGGCGCAAACTACCCGAAGAACGGCAGGGCCGGACAGCACAGTGGTCCGCCCCCTCCGTGCGGCGCGGAGGGGGCGGGCGGCCCCGGCCCCCCCCCCCCCCGGGGGGGCCCCCCCCCCCGGGGGGCCCCCCCCCGGGGGGGGGGGGGGGGGGGGCGGACCGGGGGTCGTACGTGCCGTGGCAGATGCGGTGATCAGCCCTGGGGAGGTGATCTCTACTGCTCCGGCGCGCCGACCAGCTTCCCGTCGGGGGCCACGGCGTACCACTGGCCGCCGACGCCCTGACCGTTGATGTCACCGGGAGCCTTGTCACCGGAGAAGGTGTAGATCGGCGAGCAGTTGACCGTCATCTGCTTGACGCCGTCGCCCCGGGTGAAGCTCATCAGGCCCTTCTTCTGGACGCCCTCGGTGTCGTTGGTGGCGACGGGGGCGACGACCGGCCACTTCTCCACGCAGGCGCCGTTGCAGTTCGACACCGGCTTGGGCCAGGCCTTGTCCTTGAGGAAGCGGTAGACGGTCATGCCGTTCTTGTCGACGACGATGTCGCCGAGCTTGGGGTCCTTGCGCACCGACAGCCCGGGCAGGGCGGACTCCGCCTTGGCCTTCTTGCCGTCGGGGGCCAGCGCGAACCACTTGCCGCCCACGCCCTGGCCGTTGGTGTCACCGGCGTTGGCGTCCTTGGCGTAGCGGTAGACGGGCCAGCCGTCGACCGTCAGCTGCTTGGTGCCGTCGGAGCGGGTGACCTCGCCGAGCAGCGACTTGTCGATGCCGTCGCCGGCCGTGGCGTCGTCGGCGGGAACCGGCGGCCAGGTCTTCGCGCAGTCGCCGTCGCAGTTGGACTTGGGCGGTTCCTGGGTGTCCGAGTCGAAGCGGTACAGCGTCATGCCGTTGGAGTCGATCAGCACCTTGCCGAGTTCCGCGTTGGCGGAGACGGACAGCTGACCCGCCACGCCCGCCTGGGAACCGGTGCCGGTGTCGGTGCCCGCCCCGACACCGCCCGTGGCCGCCGGGGTGCCGGCGCCCGCGCCGACGCCTGCCCCGACACCGCCGGTGCCGCTGCCCACACCCGCGATGGTGCCTGCCGGGGCCGTAACCCCCACGTTCTGGCTCGCGTTCGACGTGCCGCTTTCCTGACCGCACGCCGTCGTCAGCGCCAGAACGGACACGGCGCTCGCCACGAGTGAGGCGCTCCGCCAGGAGGTCTTCATCGTCAACAACTCCCCGATCATCACAAGGGTGTTGCAGCGCCCTGCTGCGCCGCCGCACGGCCATGGGTACGCATGCCGGTGGGTGTTGTGTTCAACGCGGCACAAAATTCTTTTCGCCGCCTGTGACACAGCCCGCTTCGGGCCACGCCCTCGCACGCCCGTACGGCGGGCCGGACGCGTGGACGTCCGCCCCCCAAACCCCCGGGGGCGGACTTCCCCCGTTCGGGGCAATCACCCCCGAGCACCCGACCACACCGGGGCACGAGGCCTCATGATCTCCGTCGTGCATGGACCCGAAACGACCCGATCCGCCCTTTCCGCACGGGCGTTGGCCCTGGTGGCCGCGGTCTGGATCCTCGCGACCGCGCCGGCCGGGGTGGCCGTGGCCGACGCCTGCGCGTACGCCTCGACGGGCCCGGACGGCACCGAGGCGGTGGCGGTCGCGGGGAGCATCGCGTGGCCGACGCCGCCGAAGTGCCCGGTACCGACACCGACGCCCACGCCGACCCCCACACCGCCGAAGCCGAAACCGCCGCCGCCACCGCCCAAGGAGACACCCCCGCCGAAGCCCGAGCCGACGCCCACGCCCACGCCCTCGCCCACACCGAGGCCGACCCCCACGCCGCCCCCGCCTCCGAAACCCCCACCGCCCCCTCCGCCGCCCGCGCCGGCGCCGCCGCCGCCCGAGACACCGCTGCCCCCACCGGCTCCGGCCGTCGCACCCCCCACACCGCCCCCGGCACCGACGCCCACCCCGACCCCCACGCCCAAACCCACGCCACGTCCCTCCGCGACTCCGATC
>NZ_JBNCAQ010000051.1:0-61689 GCF_049808595.1 Streptomyces aurantiaciflavus
CCGGCCCCTCCCCCGCCCCCCCCCCCGCCCCCCCCCGGCGCCGGCGTTGTCCTGCCCGCAGCCCCGGGCTCGGCCACCCGTGGCTCGACGGCCCGGTGCGGCTACCATCGGCCAGCATCGGCGGGCGCCCGCCCGACCCCCAGGCCAGGGAGCGAAACGTGCTGATCACCCACGACACCCGGTGTGCGCTCGACGCCGTGGTGGATCTGGTGAACACCGCACCGGAGGACGACACCACCCCGGACGCGCTGCCGGACGTCGCCGCCCTCAAGGATTTCGTACGAAAGCACGAAATCAGTGATGTCGGTGTGCTCTCCGAGTTCGACCTGTCGGCGGTGCGCAAGATCCGCGGACGGTTCGCGGGGATCTTCGCGGCGCCGGACGCCCGTACCGCGGCCGGGCTGATCAACGAGCTGGTCGCCGCCGCGGGCACCACCCCCCGGCTCACCGATCACGACGGCTACGACTGGCACGTGCACTACTTCGCGCCCGGAGCCTCGGTCGCCGACCATCTGGCGGCCGACTGCGGGATGGCGCTGGCCTTCTTCGTGGTGGCCGGGGAACAGGAGCGGCTGCGGCGCTGCGAGGCCCCGGACTGCCGCCGTGCCTTCGTCGACCTCTCCCGCAATCGCTCCCGGCGGTACTGCGACAGCCGCACCTGCGGCAACCGCCTCCACGTGGCCGCGTACCGGGCGCGCCGCAAGGAGGCGGCGGGCTGAGGCGGGCCTCGCCGGCCCGAGCCTCGTCCGCCGGCGGGAGGCCGTCGATGCCGACGCGGCCCCGGCGGGTGGCGCCGGGGACCGCGGGTACGGCTCACAGCAGCAGCAGATCGTGCAGCGAAGCCATGAGCAGCAGACACCCGATCACCGCCAGGAAGATCATCAGCGGTGGCTGGGAAAGGGCGAAGAGGCACCCGCGCGGCTCGTCCTGAGGTGGCGCGGCCTCGCTCTGTGTCGTGTCCAGCATCTCGCGGGCGATGATGACGCAGGCGGCGCGCGCCACGCGATCAACACGCCCGGATTGAGCGGGTGTTCGCCGAATTCCGTGATGTCGGTTTCCAGCCGTGATCACTTCCGCGCGTGCGCGGCTCGACTGTGTCGTTTCCGCTGTGGGGCGACCGTCCTGCGCTGGGCCGTTTCATGGGTGGCGGGCCGTTTCAGAGGTGACAGGCCGTTTCACGGGTGGCGGCGCCACGGGTGCCGTACCTGTCGGGTACGGCACCGCTTCATATGCCGTGCTTCTTGAGGATGGCCTCGATGTCGCTGAAGTCGTCGGTGGCGGTCGCCCGTGGTGCGGCGGCGGGGCGGGAGGCCGGGCGGGAGCCCTGGCCCAGAGAGGGCGCCGAGGCGGTGGGGGCCACGGCCCCGGTCTCCGCGGACCGCGCCGCAGCCCTGCGCTCCTTGCGGCTGCCGCCACGGCGGCGCTCCACGGCGCGGGTGGTCGCGAAGAGGGCCCAGGCCGCGCCGAGCACACCGAAGCCCGCCCAAGCCGTCGGGCTGAAGGCGGTGTCCGCGGCCCACTCGACGACGCCCGTCATCACCAGACCGAGCGGGACGAGGGAGTAGGCGGCGATACGGGCGGCGGTCAGGAAACGCTTGCGGTAGGCCGTGACCGCGGCGATGCCCAGGCCGGCCGCGGCGACGGCGGAACAGACGGTCTCGGCAATCATCCGGTCCTCCAGACACGGCACACACGGACAGGGACGGCGCGACTCGGCGCCACGGCACGGCAGCGCTTCGTCCCTTCCATCCTGCACCTGTGCGGTGCTCCCGGGCCATGCCCCGAGCGGACATCAGGGACATCTCCGGGTCGTCTCCTCCGCAGGTGCCGGTCGGCGTCGTACCGGCGGAGCGGGCGGTCCGGATTGGGGCGGCGGGCCACGGGCTGGGAGACTGATGGCATGAGCGACTCCTCCCCCGCCTCCGCCCCGGCGCCCGCACCCGCCCCTTCCGCCGTCGTCCTCGACGTCTGGTGCGAGCTGCAGTGCCCGGACTGCCGCGGCGCCCTCGACGACCTGCGCGCCCTGCGGGAGCGCTACGGCGACCGGCTGGAGCTGCGGCTGCGGCACTTCCCGCTGGAGAAGCACAAGCACGCCTTCGCCGCCGCGCAGGCCGCCGAGGAGGCCCTGGAGCAGGGGCGGGGCTGGGAGTACGTCGAGGCCGTGCTCGGCCGGGTCGAGCAGCTGGACCGTGCGGGAGAACCCTTCCTGGTCGAGGTCGCCGGTGAACTCGGGCTCGACGCCGAGGAGTTCGACACCGCGCTCATCGACGGACGGCACATCCTGATCGTGGACGCCGACCAGGCCGAGGGCAAGGCGATCGGCGTCACCGGTACCCCGACGTACGTCATCGGCGGCGAACGCCTGGACGGCGGCAAGAGCCAGGAGGGGCTGCGCGAGCGCATCGAGGAGATCGCCGACCGGCTGCTGGCCGAGGCGGGGTGAGTGAGCCCGGACCTCAGAGCAGGTTCTTGTACATCGAGTAGCCCACGGTCGCGTACCCCAGTGACTCGTACAGCCGCTCGGCAGGTGTGTTGCCCGCGAAGACGTTGAGGCCGAGCACCCTCCTGCCGGCGGCCAGCGTCTGAGTTTCGGCCAGCAGCATCAGGGATCGGCCGTGTCCCCGTCCGCGATGTTCCTCATGGACCTCGATGTTGTAGATGAACGCCTGCTCGTCGGTGAAGACGAGCCACAGGTCACCGACCGGGGTGCCCTCGTGTTCGAGGACGCTGATCCGGGTGTTCTCCGTCGCCAGGCCCCGCGGCAGCGACCGCGTGTGGTCCCGCTGGGACTTGGCCCGTGCCAGGGCCTCGGGCACGCCCCGGTCGATCCAGTCCTGCGCGAACTCCACGATGCCGTGCTCGCGCCACGGGCCGTACTCGGCCTCCGTCATGGGCCGGGCCCTGCTGCCCTCGGGCAGTGCGGGCGCGGCGGCGCCGAGCTGCTTCTTCATGCCGCGGTTGCGATGGACGTAACCGAGCGCCGTGGCGAGGCGCAGTGCGGCCGCGGAGTCGCTCGGCACTCTGATCTCGACCTGCCGGCAGCCCCAGCCCCGGGCCACCTCCTCGGCGGCGAGCGCGGCCACCGTGCCCCGGCCACGGCCGCGGTCCGGCTCCTCGATGTGCAGGCCGTCTATGTGGGCGACGGCTGTCCCGAAGGCGGGATCGGTGAAGAGGCGGACCGCTCCGACGGGCCGGCTGTTCACACACACCCGGAAATGGCGGGACAGAGCCCCGTCGGTGGCGCGCTGGAGCGGCTCGGTCGGCCGCAGGGTCGTGGTCATCAGGGGGTTTCTACCCGCCGTACGAGCCGAAGTCAGCCCATTTTCCCGGTCCCTTCACGGTCTCCCGGGGCGAGATCCCTAGGGGTCGAGGTCGTCGCCGGAGCGTTCGTCGAAGATCCGCATGGCCTTGGCGGTCACGGGTCCGGCCCGGCCCGGCAGTTCGCGGTCGTCGACGCGGTGCACGGCCTGGACGTCCCGCAGGCTGGAGGTCAGGAAGACCTCCTCGGCCCGCTGGAGCACCTCCAGCGGCAGATCGGTCTCCTTGGCGCCGGTCCACTCGACGGTCAACGCGCGCGTGATGCCCGCGAGGCAGCCGGAGGCGAGCGGCGGGGTGTGGATCTCGCCGTCGAGGACGACGAAGACGTTCGACCCCGTGCCCTCGCAGAGCTGCCCGACGGTGTTGCCGAACAGAGCCTCGGAGGCTCCGTGTTCGTGGGCGCGGGCCAGCGCGACGACGTTCTCGGCGTACGACGTGGTCTTCAGACCGGTGAGCGCGCCGCGCTCGTTGCGGGTCCAGGGGACCGTGATCACGGCCGTGGAGTCGGGACGGCGGCTGGTCTCGCCGAGGGCGACGACGAGGGTCGGGCCGTGATCGCCGCGGTCGGAGCCCAGGGGGCCGTGGCCTCCGGTGTAGGTGATGCGGAGGCGACCGAGCGGCATCGGGTTGGCCTCGATGACGGCGGCGCAGGCGCGGCGGACCTCGTCGTGGTCGGGGTCGGGCAGGCCGAGGCCGCGTGCCGAGAGGGTGAGGCGGTCGAGGTGGCGGGTCAGCGCGAACGGCCTGCCGTCCACCGTCTTCACGGTCTCGAAGATGCCGTCGCCCACGGTGAGCCCGTGGTCGAAGACGGAGACGCGGGCGGACTCGATGTCCTGCAGCCCGCCGTCGAGCCAAAGCTTCACTGGTCTCTACCTCGCAAGGATGTACCGGGCATCTGTCATCGGCCGGGGAGCCGGGGGTCGGCCCCCGGGTCGGCGCAGAACGTCAGTCCCTCTCCACTCACCTCGTACGTCCCCGACGCTACCGTGAGCAGCCGGGCCGCCTTCAGCTCGGTCTCCCGCCACTCCGCCTCGGGGTCCGAGCCCCAGGTGATGCCGGCGCCGGTGCCGAAGCGGAGCACTCCCTCGGCGCGGTCGATCCAGAAGGTGCGGATGCCCACGGCCAGCTCGCCGGTGCCGCGGTCGGCGTCGACCCAGCCGATGCCACCGCAGTACGGGCCCCGGGGCGCGGTCTCCAGGGCGTCGATGATCCTCAGGGCGCTCGACTTGGGCGCGCCGGTGACCGAACCGGGCGGGAAGGCCGCGTCGAGCAGTTCCGGCCAGCCCGCGCCCTCGCGCAGCTCACCGCGGACGGTCGACACGAGGTGGACCAGGCCCGGGTGCTTCTCCACCGCGCACAGGTCGGGGACGGTGACGCTGCCGGTGGCGCAGACCCGCCCGATGTCGTTGCGGACGAGGTCCACGATCATCACGTTCTCGGCGTAGTCCTTGTCGAGGAGGTCCGCCTCGGTCCGCCCGGTTCCCTTGATCGGCCCGGACTCGACGATCCGCCCGTCGCGGCGCAGGAACAGCTCGGGCGACGCGGTGGCGATCTCCACGCCGTGTCCGGGCAGGCGGATCGTTCCCGCATACGGTGCCGGGTTGCCGCGGGCCAGCAGCGCGGTCAGCGCGTCCACGTCGGCCCCGGGCGGGACGGGCGCGGACAGCACACGGCAGAGGTTCGCCTGGTAGACCTCGCCGGCCGCGATGTGCTCGCGTATGCGGCGGACGCCTGCCGTGTACGCGGCGCGGTCGAGGGAGGACGTCCAGTCACCGGCGGCGGGCCCCCGCCACTCCCCCGGCACGGGCGCCGGCACGGGCTCCACGCGTACGTCCGCGAAGCGGGCGCAGGCCAGACGGCCCTCGAAGTCGGCGCAGACGGCCCAGAAACCGGTGGAGTCCAGGGCCGCGGGATCGTCGGTGACGTCGAGGAGGCCGGTGGCGACGCGGCCGCCGAAGCGGGCGAGAGGAGGGAGGTCGAGCACGCTGTCGAGTCTAGGGCGGGTGTCTCCGGGGTGGCCCGGGCGTGTCCCGGAGGGGGCCTGGGCAGGTCCTCGGGGGAACGCAGCGCAGCACGCTGCGCAAACGCGTTTTTGTACTGGCCCAGGAATCCGCTAGAGTTCAACACGTCGCCGGGACGCGGAAGCCGACCGAAACGACAGGCGGACGTAGCTCAGTTGGTAGAGCGCAACCTTGCCAAGGTTGAGGTCGCGAGTTCGAGCCTCGTCGTCCGCTCGAAGGACGTAGGGATCTTCCCGGTCCCCTACACTCCTGGTGGAGTGGCCGAGAGGCGAGGCAACGGCCTGCAAAGCCGTCTACACGGGTTCAAATCCCGTCTCCACCTCCAAGGACGATTAGCTCAGCGGGAGAGCGCTTCCCTGACACGGAAGAGGTCACTGGTTCAATCCCAGTATCGTCCACTGGATCTTCGGATCCTCCCGCGCGATTAGCTCAGCGGGAGAGCGCTTCCCTGACACGGAAGAGGTCACTGGTTCAATCCCAGTATCGCGCACGCAGTACTCACGACCCGCGGGTCGTGGTCCCGAGGACGATTAGCTCAGCGGGAGAGCGCTTCCCTGACACGGAAGAGGTCACTGGTTCAATCCCAGTATCGTCCACACACCGGAGCCCCCGGCCGTCGATGCGGCCGGGGGCTTCTCGTTGTGCGAACTCAGCTGGAGAAGAGCATGTGGCCGAAGCTCTTGTGGCGGTTGTGGCCGTAGTGACCGCCGTGGCCGCCGTGCGGGGCGCCCCAGGCGGGAGCCGGCGGGGCGGGCGGGTAGGCCTGCGGGGCGGCCGGGGGCGGCGGGGCGGGCTGGGACCACTGGGACTCCAGGCGGGTCAGCGCCTCCAGCTCGCCGTAGTCGAGGAAGATCCCGCGGCAGTTGCTGCACTGCTCGATCTGGACGCCGTTGCGGTTGTAGGTGTGCATCGGGGCGTGACACTTCGGACACTGCATGGTTCGGCTCAACTCCTCGCCGGTCGGTCCTGCTTCGGGTATCGCCAGGACAGACTCTGTCCGGCTGCGGTCGGTTGCACCCTACTTCGCGGAGTTCGGCGCCAACTGCGGAGGTAGGGACAGCATTCGCGCACAGGCGTCGACGAGGCACTCCTCGACCTCGTCCAAGGGCCGGTTCCCCGCAAGCGCCTTGGTCACGGCGCGGGCCGCCGTCTGGACGGTGAGGGCGCGGGCCGGGACGTCGAGGGCCGGCCAGGGGTCGCCGTCGGCGGGGACGGCCGGGCCGTGCGCCTCGCGGTAGGCGGTCAGGAAGCGGGTCCACTCGTCGGGCGGGAGCAGGCCGCAGGCGTACCAGGCGGCGGGGCGGGCGAGGTCCCAGGCCGGGACGCCCACGCCGAGGTCGTCGACATCGATGAGACGCCAGGGGCCGTCGGGGGCGGGGTGGCGAACGAGCTGACCCAGGTGCAGGTCGCCGTGGCAGAGGGTGCCGGTGTCGGGCATGGGGGCCTCGGCACGGGCCCAGGCGGGGAGGCGGCTCCAGGCCTGCAGGACGGGGGCCACGGCGGGGTGGTGGCCGGCCTCGCGGAGGCGGGCCACGGCGTGGGCGGCCTTGGCGGGGCCGCGCATCGGGGGAAGGGGGATCGCAGGGGCGGGGGTGCGGTGAAGGCGGGCCAGCAGAGTGCCGGCCGCTTCCCAGGGGGCGGCGTCCGGATCGTCCGGATCGACCGGGGCGCCGTACGGCCAGAAGGTGACGAGCCGGCCGTGGAGCGGGGTGGGCGCCGGGGTGAACGGAGCGAGGAAGACGTCGGTGAGGTGGGCGGCAGCGGTGAGGCGGGGGGCGAGGTCGGCGGGGGTGGTGTCCGGGGCGTGGGCCTTGGCGACGGTGCCGGCGTGGCGGACGACGGTGGCGTCGGGGCGATCGGCGAGGGTGGCTGCGCCGCAGGGGCAGGTCGACGTGCGTTCGTGCGCCTTGGCCCGAGCTCGGAAGGTCAGCTCGGCTAGCAAGGGGGTGACGGTCACGGGGCTCCCTGGGCTTGCGGGTCTGTCGGCGAGGGTACGCAGGTGGGCTTCGCCGGGGGGTGTCGGGTGGGCGGGGTCGCTGCCGGGTGCGCCGCGCAGGCCGACGCTGGCGGGGTGGCGCCCTCGGTGGCGGGCCGCCCCGGGCGGGACGAGTGCCCGAGGTGTGGCGACACGGCGGGTGCCGAGTACGCCGGTGACCCTGCGGGAGGGGTGGTCCCGCGACTCGTGGTTGCGTCGGGAGCGACGGCAGGCCGGGTGCCGGGAGCGCATGGCTGCGCGCGAGGCGGACGCAGCGACGAGTGGGGTCGCCGGCGACACCACAGGCGAACCGTCGCGGCTGCACGCGGCTGCGCGCGGTGGACGCAGCGACGGGTGGGGGCGCCTGCGACCCCACCGGCGGACCGTCGCAGCGGCACACGGCTGCACGCGGGTGCGCGCGGAGGAACGGCAAGCCGGGCGCCGAGGAGGACCCGCGGCCGGCAGGCCGACGCCCCGGCGAGGCGCGCTGCACGCCGGGGACGGTACGGCCGGCCCAGAGCGCCGCCGATCGGGCACGGGGCCGTCGCAGCGGCCCACGGCTGCACGCGGGTGCGCGCGGAGGAACGGCAGGCCGGGCGCCGAGGAGGACCCGCGGCCGGCAGGCCGGCGTCCCGGCGAGGCGCGCTGCACGCCGGGGACGGTACGGCCGGCCCAGAGCGCCGCCGATCGGGCACGGGGCCGTCGCGGTTGCACGGGGAGGGTTGGGCACGGCCGAGCACCGAGGTGCCGTCGGCCACGCGTGCGGGCCGTCGGCGGCCGCGCACGGCTGGGGGGGCAGGCCTAGGGCGGTGAGGGGGCGGCGGGGGTTGGGAGTTGGGGAAAAGCAATGCCGGCGCAGCTCCCCAGCTGCGCCGGCATTTTTGCCGTCCGCCGCACCCCCGTCCCCACGGGGTTTCATATGGGTGGATGTCCCCGCCCGGACCGCTCTTCCGGGCCTGGGGCGCCGCTCAGCGCCCCAGCATCACGCCCACGGACGACGCCTGTGTGGCCACTGTCTCCCAGCCGTCGAAGACGAGGAGGAGAAGGGCCGCCAGGGGGAGGGCCATGAGCGTCGCCACCAAGGGGTGGCGACGGCCCTGACGGCGGGGACGCTTGGTGCGTCCCTGCGGGCGGATCAGTGTCCGCGGTGCCGTGTGGGCCATGGTCCCTCTCCTGACCGTTCTCGGTTTGTCGTTGGCAGCGGCGGGTGTCTGACCTCGGGGGACGAGTGCTGCACCCGCCGCTTGACCTCAAATCTAGGCGCGGGGGCCTCGCCGGGCGTCATGCCCTCGTACCGATTGCCGGGCCTCCCGGAGGATGAGCCATGACCTGCGGAGTACTCCCCTGGGTGGAGACGGCGACCTAGGTCTCGGGGTCTTCCCGGAGGGGTCGTCCGGTACGGCTCGGCTTTTCCGAGTTGTCCTCGCGGGGGACCGGCTGCTCGACCAGGGCGAGGACACGGTTCGCCATGAAGCGGGCCGTACGGACGACAGCCCCGGTACGCGTGACTTCGCTCACTTCCACCACCCCTCGGCGTACCGCCGTCTCCACGCGGCGGCCCGCCCTGCCGGCCACCACCTCATACGTCCGCGTCGTGTCGCCGGCGTCCACGACTATCTCCACTCGGTCACCCTTCACGGGTTCAATCCCCCTTCTGTGACAGGTGGTTGCGATCACAGGGCGGGCAAAGCACGCCTGTTCGCAGGTCCCTTGACCACCCTTCAATTCTCCCACCGGCCACTGACAATCGATCGGGCCGAGAGGGCGCGGCCTCTGCGCGCGAACGGCCGTGGAAACGTAAGCTGTGCCACGTCACACGGACCGGGCAGCGGGGATGAACATGGCGATGATGCGCCTGAGGCGCGAGGACCCGCGCGTCGTCGGCTCGTTCAAGCTTCACCGACGGCTCGGCGCGGGCGGGATGGGCGTCGTCTATCTGGGTTCCGACAAGAAGGGGCAGCGGGTCGCGCTGAAGGTGATCCGGCCGGATCTGGCCGAGGACCAGGAGTTCCGCTCGCGGTTCGCGCGTGAGGTCTCGGCGGCGCGGCGGATCAGGGGTGGGTGTACGGCTCGGCTGGTCGCGGCGGATCTGGACGCCGACCGGCCGTGGTTCGCCACGCAGTACGTGCCCGGACCCTCCCTGCACGACAAGGTCGTCGACGACGGGCCCCTCGGGGCCGCCGAGCTCGCGGCGATCGGGGCCGCGCTGTCCGAGGGGCTCGTGGCGGTGCACGAGGCGGGGGTCGTGCACCGGGACCTGAAGCCGTCGAACATCCTGCTCTCCCCCAAGGGCCCGCGGATCATCGACTTCGGCATCGCCTGGGCGACCGGGGCCTCGACGCTGACGCACGTCGGTACGGCGGTCGGTTCCCCGGGCTTCCTGGCGCCGGAGCAGGTGCGCGGCGCGGCGGTCACGCCGGCCACCGACGTCTTCTCGCTCGGCGCCACGCTCGCGTACGCCTCGACGGCCGACTCGCCCTTCGGGCACGGGAGTTCCGAGGTGATGCTGTACCGCGTGGTGCACGAGGAGCCGCAGCTCCACGGCGTACCGGACGCTCTGGCTCCGCTGATCAAGGCGTGTCTGGCGAAGGATCCCGAGGAGCGGCCCAGCACGCTCGATCTGTCGCTGCGGCTCAAGGAGATCGCGGCCCGTGAGGCCCAGGGCATGGCTGACGCGCGCCCGCCCGTGCCGCGGGCCGGTGAGGCGGACCGGCCGACCGGCCGGCTGGCCGAACCCGGTCATCCCGAGCGGACCCTGCGCCAGCCGGGCACTCCGGTGCCGCGGAGCGGGGTGCCGTCCTCGCGCGGGGCGGTGCCGCCTCGGGGCGGGACGCCGTCGCGGGGCGGGAGCACCTCGCGTGGTGGCGGGGGTGCGTCGTCGCGGTCCGGGTCCCGGCCCACCCCGGCGTCCAGGAACACCCCCGCGTCCCGGAACACCCCCGCCGTACGGAACACCCGTTCCGGCAGCGGAAGCCGGCCGGCGCCCCGCAGTGGGGCCGGCCGTGCGGCGCCGAGGTCCACGGGGACCGGACGGCGGCCCGCCAATCCGCGGCTGCTGCGGCAGCGGCTGTTCGTCTTCGTCGTCGTGACGCTGCTCGTGGCGCTCGGCATCGCCCTCGTCCAGGGCTGCGAGGGGCCGGCCCGGGGGCTCGGAGGCGGCAACGACCGCGTCGTACCACAGCAGCCGCAGGCGCAGGACGACGTACGGCCGGAGCGGCGCGACGTCCTGGGCGGGTAGCCCTCGTGGGCCGGGCCCCGCGTCTGCGGCATGATCCGCCGGACAGGCCCTAAGCCTGCGGGCGGCCCGTTGCCACCGCGTAGAAGGCGACCGCTGCCGCCGCGCCCACGTTGAGGGAGTCGACGCCGTGGGACATGGGGATGCGGACCCATTCGTCGGCGGCGACCAGGGCCTGGGTGGAGAGGCCGTCGCCCTCCGCGCCCAGCATGAGGGCGACCCTGTCCATCATGTGGGGGGCCGCCTCGTCCAGGCTGCGGGCCTTCTCGTCCGGGGTGAGGGCGAGGAGGGTGAAGCCGGCCTCGCGGACCGAGTCCAGGCCCTTGGGCCAGGTGTCCAGGCGGGCGTACGGCACGGAGAAGACCGCGCCCATGGAGACCTTCACGCTGCGGCGGTAGAGGGGGTCGGCGCAGTCCGGGGAGAGCAGGACGGCGTCCATGCCCAGGGCGGCGGCCGAACGGAAGATCGCGCCGATGTTCGTGTGGTCGTTGACGGATTCCATGATCACGACCCGGCGGGCCGTGCGCAGGAGCTCGGCGGCCGTCGGCAGCGGCTTGCGCTGCATGGAGGCGAGGGCGCCGCGGTGGACGTGGTAGCCGGTGACGCGTTCGGCGAGCTCCGGGCTGACGGCGTACACCGGGGCCGGGAGCTCGTCGATGACGTCGCGCATGACGTCGACCCACTTGGCGGAGAGCAGCATCGACCGCATCTCGTAGCCGGCTTCCTTGGCCCTTCTGATGACCTTCTCGCCCTCGGCGATGAACAGGCCCTCGGCGGGCTCGCGCTTGCGGCGCAGCTCGACGTCGGTCAGGCCGGTGTAGTCGCGCAGGCGCGGATCGGCGGGGTCCTCAACGGTGATGAGATCGGCCACAGGGTGATACTGCCTTGTCCTGGGTGTGGTGCCAACGGCTCGGTACGGGTTCTGTTACCCGGGGTTACGCCGACGTCCGCGGGCCGACGGTGACGACCTCGCCGATGACGACGACCGCCGGCGGCCTGACCTCCTGCGTGCGGACCGTCTCGGCGACCGTCTCGAGGGTCGCGTCGACGCGGCGCTGTGCTGCCGTCGTGCCCTCCTGGACCAGGGCGACGGGGGTGTCGGCGGGCTTCCCGTGCGCGACCAGGGTCTCGGCGATCCTGCCGATCTTGTCGACGCCCATCAGGATCACCAGCGTGCCGGTCAGCTTCGCCAGGGACGGCCAGTCCACCAGGGAGCGCTCGTCGTCGGGGGCGACATGGCCGCTGACCACCGTGAACTCATGGGCGACGCCGCGGTGGGTGACCGGGATGCCGACCGCGCCCGGCACCGAGATCGAGCTGGAGATGCCCGGCACGACCGTGCAGGGGATGCCCGCCTCGGCGAGCGCCTGGAGCTCCTCCATGCCGCGCCCGAAGACGTACGGGTCCCCGCCCTTGAGGCGGACGACGGACTTGCCCTGCTTGGCGTGCTCGATCAGCGCGTTGTTGATGGCCTCCTGGGCCATGTACCGGCCGTACGGGATCTTCGCCGCGTCGATGACCTCGACGTGCGGCGGGAGCTCGGCGAGGAGGTCGCGCGGGCCGAGGCGGTCGGCGATGACGACGTCCGCCTCGGCGAGGAGGCGGCGGCCGCGGACCGTGATCAGGTCCGGGTCCCCGGGGCCGCCGCCGACCAGGGCGACGCCGGCGGTGCGGGTGCGGTGGTGGGGCGCCACCAGGGTGCCGTCGCGCAGGCCCTCGACCACCGCGTCGCGGATGGCGGCGGTGTGGCGGGGGTCGCGGCCCTTGGCGTCGGTGGTGAGGACGGCGACGGTCACGCCCTCGCTCGTGCCGGTGGCCGGGGTCCAGGCGGTGGCCCGGTCGGCGTCGTCGGAGCGGACGCACCACACGCGGTGGGTCTCCGCCTCGGCCGAGGCTCGGGTGTTCGCGTCGGCGTCGCTGGTGGCGATCAGGGCGTACCAGGCGTCGGTGAGGTCGCCCTCGGCGTAGGGGCGCCGGTGCCAGGTGATCTCGCCGGCGTCCGCCATGGCTTCGACGGACGGGGTCGCTTCGGGTGACACGAGGTGGATGTCCGCGCCGGCCGCGATCAGTGCGGGCAGGCGACGCTGGGCCACCTGGCCGCCGCCGAGGACGACGACCCTGCGGCCGGTGAGGCGGAGGCCTACGGGGTAGGCGGGGTGTTCGGCCATGAGGGTGCGGCTCCTCCGGGGCTTGGCGGTGGCCCTGACGTGCAGATTTTAAGGGTGCGGGGTTTTGGCGGCTGAGGTGTCCGGTGGCTGGGCAGCGTGGCCGGGTGAGGGGGTTGGGTGGTTGTGCCCAGCCCGTTCCTCCCCCAGGCCTCGAGTGCCTGGGGGATTCCAGCGGAACGACTGCCCACAACCACGGTCGGCCGCCGGGCAACCGTCGGTCGCCCGGCCCCGCACTACACCCTCGCCCTACTTCTCCGTGACCCCCGCCGAGTCGAACGTCGCCACCTCGTGCATCGCCCGTGCCGTGCTCTGGACCAAGGGGAGTGCGAGCAGGGCGCCGGTGCCCTCGCCGAGGCGCAGGTCCAGGTCGACGAGCGGGCGCAGGCCCAGCTTGTTCAGGGCGGCCACGTGGCCGGGTTCCGCGCTGCGGTGGCCCGCGATGCAGGCCGCGAGGACCTCGGGGGCGATGGCGCGGGCGACCAGCGCGGCGGCGCCGGCGCTGACGCCGTCCAGGATCACCGGCGTCCGCAGGGAGGCGCCGCCCAGGAGGAGGCCGACCATCGCGGCGTGTTCGAAGCCGCCGATCGCGGCGAGGACGCCGATGGGGTCGGCCGGGTCCGGCTGGTGGAGTTCGAGGGCGCGGCGGACGACCTCGGTCTTGCGGGCGAGCGTCTCGTCGTTGATGCCGGTGCCGCGGCCGGTGACCTCGGCCGGATCGGCGCCCGTGAAGACGGAGATGAGGGCGGCGGACGCCGTGGTGTTGGCGATGCCCATCTCGCCGGTGAGCAGCGCCTTGTTGCCGGCCGCCACCAGGTCGCGGGCGGTCTCGATGCCCACCTCGATGGCCTGCTTGGCCTCCTCGCGGGTCATCGCGGGGCCGGTGGTCATGTCCGACGTGCCCGCGCGGATCTTGCGGGGCAGCAGGCCGGGCGTTGCCGGGAGGTCGGCGGCGACGCCGACGTCGACCACGCAGACCTCGGCGCCCACCTGGGCCGCGAAGGCGTTGCAGACCGCTCCCCCGCCCAGGAAGTTGGCGACCATCTGGGCCGTCACCTCCTGCGGCCAGGGGGTGACGCCCTGGGCGTGGACTCCGTGGTCGCCGGCGAAGATCGCGACGGCCGCGGGCTCCGGGATGGGCGGCGGGCACTGCCGGGACAGGCCGGACAGCTGGGCGGAGATGATCTCCAGCATGCCGAGCGCGCCGGCCGGCTTCGTCATGCGCTTCTGGCGTTCCCAGGCCTCGCCGAGCGCCTTGGCGTCCAGCGGGCGGACACTGGCGACCGTCTCGGCGAGCAGGTCGTGCGGGTCCTCGCCCGGCAGCGCGCGGCGGCCGTACGTCTCCTCGTGGACGACCCATGACAGGGGGCGGCGCTTGGCCCAGCCGGCCTGCATCAGCTCGGGCTCGTCCGGGAACTCGTCGACGTAGCCCACGCACAGGTAGGCGATGACCTCGAGGTGCTCGGGCAGGCCGAGGGCGCGGACCATCTCGCGCTCGTCGAAGAAGCTGACCCAGCCGACGCCGAGGCCCTCGGCGCGGGCGGCGAGCCAGAGGTTCTCGACGGCGAGCGCGGCGGAGTACGGTGCCATCTGGGGCTGGGTGTGGCGGCCCAGGGTGTGGCGGCCGCCGCGGGTCGGGTCGGCGGTGACGACGATGTTCACCGGGGTCTCGAGAATGGCCTCGATCTTCAGTTCCTTGAACTGCTTCGCCCGGCCCTTGGGCAGCGACTTCGCGTACGCGTCGCGCTGACGCATCGCCAGTTCGTGCATCGCGCTGCGGGTCTCGGCGGAGCGGATGACGACGAAGTCCCAGGGCTGCGAGTGGCCGACGGAGGGCGCGGTGTGGGCGGCTTCCAGGACGCGCAGCAGCACCTCGTGCGGGATCGGGTCGCTGCGGAAGCCGTTGCGGATGTCGCGGCGCTCGCGCATGACCTTCAGAACGGCCTCGCGCTCGGCGTCGTCGTAGCCGGGCGCGGCGGGGCCGGTGGGCTGTCGTACTTCTTCCACCGGGGCCGTGCTCTCTTCCTGGTCGGCGGCCCTGGTGTCCAGGTCCTCCGGGCTCTGTGCGACGTTCGGGTCGGGCTCGGGCAGCGCTTCCGGCGCGGCCGTGACCGGGGCCTCGCCTTCGCGGGGGGCGGGCACCGTCGGGGCGGGGGGCTCGGCCGCCGGGGCGACAGGGGCCTCGGCCTGTACCTCAGGGGTCTGCGACTCGGCTGCCTGCGATTCCGGTGCCTGCGGCCCGTCCGGGAGCACGAGGGGGTGCGGTGGGGTGGGAGCGAGGTGCGGAGTGGTGGGCACCGTGCCCTCCACCGGCACGAACCGGCCCAGGGGAGCCTCCGGTTGGGGCTCGGCGGGGGTGGCGTCCGCGGTGGGGGCGGGGTCGGTGGCGCCGGCAGGCGCGGAGTCGGTGGCGGCTGTGGGGGTGGGGGCGGGTGCGGGCTCGGTGGCGGGTGCGGGCTCGGTGGCGGGCACGGGCTCCTGCGCGGTCTCCGCATCGGCCGTCACCGGGACGGCGGGCGCATCCGGGAAGTGAGACGCCGGGTCCGCGATGTGGGCGGGCGCGGAGGGCGCGTCCGGGGAGTCCACCTGCTGGTCCGGCTGCGCGTCCGGGGCCGGGTGGCCCTCCGGCGCCGGCTCGACGGGCAGTTCCGCCGCGGACTGCTCCTGGGGGACCTGCTCGGCCTCGGCCTGCTGAAGGGCCGGCTCGGCGGGGTTGCCCTCGGCAGGAGCCAGGGAGGCGTCCGCGAGGTGGGGAGCCTCGGAGGCAGCGGGTACGGCGGGCTCGGCGCTCGCCTCGACGACGGAGCCCTGGGCGGGCGCTTCCGGGGCGGGGACGGCGGCCGCTTCGGGGACGACGGCGTCCGTGTCCTGGGCGGGAGCGACCGGCTCGGGAGCGGCGGGCACTGACTCGGGAGCGGCGACGACCGACTCCGGCGCGTGGACGGTCGCGGGCGCTGCCGCCTCGGCGGCCTGAGCCGGGTCGAGCGCGGGAGCGGAATCCGGTGCCTGCGCGGCGTCGGGAGCGGGAGCCTCGGCGGCGACGCCGGGCTTGGAGACCTCGGGGGTGTGGGCCGCGTCGGGGGCGGCTGCCTCGGGGGCGGCTGCGGCCACAGGCGCTTCGGGAGCGGGCGCCGCATCGGGAACGGGCGCCTCGGCGACGGCTCCGGGCACAGGGGTTCCGGGGGCGTGGGCCACGTCGGGTGCGGGTGCCTCGGAAGCCGCGCCGGGCGCGGGGGCCTCGGGAACGGTCGCCGTGTCAGGGGAGGTGGCCTCGGGGACGGTTCCGGGCACAGGGGCCTCGGCAGCGGGCGCCGCACCAGGGGCCGGCGCCTCGGCGACGGCGCCGGGCACGGGGGCCTCGGCAGCGGGCGCCACATCGGGAGCCGGTGCCTCGGGAGCGGAGGCCGGCAAGGGTGCCTCGGGAGCCTGAGCCGCCTCGGCCCCGGGTGCCTCGTCGGCCGGGGCCGACGCGGGCGTCGCGGGAGCTTCGGCGGCTTCGGCGGCTTCGGCGGCTTCGGCGGCGGGCGCTGTGGGAGCCTCTCCGCCGTCGGAAACCTGAGCCGCGTCAGGGGAGTTCGCCGCGGGCGCGGCCTCAGCGGCGACCGGCTGCGTCTCCTGGGCGGCCTCGGGGACCACGGCGGCCTCGTCCGCTTGCGCGCCCTCGGTTTCGGGCGCGGGCACCGGCACCGCGCCCGCAGGCCCGCCCACGGCCGGCGCGACGGCGGGCTCGGACACCTGGTCGGGGCCGGGACCGGACACGGCGACGGCAACCGGCTCCGCGGCCGGCGCACTCGGCGCCGCCTCCGCGGGCGCCGCGCCTCCCGCCGTGCTCTGCGGCGCGTCC
Source organism: Streptomyces aurantiaciflavus (assembly GCF_049808595.1). Lineage (NCBI taxonomy): Bacteria > Bacillati > Actinomycetota > Actinomycetes > Kitasatosporales > Streptomycetaceae > Streptomyces > Streptomyces aurantiaciflavus. The sequence goes on from NZ_JBNCAQ010000051.1 coordinate 16,559, forward strand.
GCACCCGCGGCCCGCGCGGCCCCGCCGGCGTACGCGGCCTGCGGCGCCGCGCCTGCGTGTCCGTTTTCCTCGCCCTGCGGGGCAGCCGTGGCCGCGATCGCCTCCGTCGCCACGCGGGCCACGACGGCCTGGGCCACGCCCACCGGCTCGGGCTGCTGCTGAGCTGCCGGAACAACCGTTTCCGCAGCCGCCGCCCCGGAGGCGACCGGCGTCTGGACCACGGCCTGGGCGCCCCAGGGGGCCGCGCCCTGCGGGGGCATCTGATGCTGCGGCGGAACGTCGAGGTACTCCGGGCCGGACGTGGGCGGACCGGGGTTGCGTACCGGCGCTCCGGCGGGGCCGCGGTCGGCGAGGGAGCGGACCGGGCTGGCGGAGGTGTCGGGGATGGGCGGGCCCAGGTGCAGGGGGCGGCGCGGTGTGATCGGCGGGATCGGCGTCGTCGGCGCGGTCGGCCCGGGCAGACGGACGGCGCTGAGGTCGACCGAGCCGCTGTCCCGGCCGGCCGTCTCGTGCGGGCCCGGTTCGTGCACGGCCTCGACCACCGGTTCCGGCGCGGGCGGCGCCACCTCGTTGCCCCAGGCGCTCTGGGCACCCGGCAGCAGCAACAGGTCTTCGTCCTCGGCGGTGGTCTCGGAGAGGTAGGTGTACGCCCCGGGCGCGGGTACGCCCGGCTGCTCCACCATGCCTGCGTTCTCCGGCAGCCCCTCGCCCGGGACCTGGCCGGTGTCAGTCATGCGTACCCCTCGCCCATCGGTTAGTGCTCCTACGACCAACTCACCCGGAACGGCGCACCGACCGCCCCGTAGTGAAGAACGAGCGTCCGCGCCCTGCGGCACGAACGACCCGCCCAAAAAAGACGACAAAGCCATTCAGTGGCATTGTCGCGGCCGTCGTCGCGTCGCGACACCTTGATCCGCGACGCTCCGCTGTGGACTGCGCCACGTTGCGCGCCCTCCGGTTCTGCCGTACCACACACACCCCAAAACGGATGGGTTTTCCGGACATTGACCGACGAAAAGCCGGGCGGCCGAATGCGGTACGACGATCGGCCAGCCTACCGCGCGCGGTACGACAACAGGATCACGGGGAGGGCGGAACGGGCTGGGCCGTACGGTCGGGCAACACCCCGCTGAGCAGGAACGCGACGCTGCGTTCCGTCTCCGTCCAGGCCCGTGTGTCGAGTTCGACCGCCTGCAGGAGGGCGCACTCGACGTGGTAGCCGTGTTCGGTGAGGTCGCGGCCGACGAGTTCGGCGGCGTCACGGGTCATGGCGTGGGTGACGATGCGCTGTGGCCGGCGGTCGGCGACCGCGGAGACCACGGCCACTCCCCCGCCGCCGACGCGGACGACGTCCGGTTCGGGCAGGTTCTCCAACACCTGCGGTGCGGTGCCGCGCACGATCTGGAGCTGCACGCCGAAGTGGCGCGCGGTGGCGTCGGTGCGGGCGCACGCCTCCAGGCGGCGGTCGACGGCGATGACGGCCGCCCCGGCCCGCGCGGCCTCGGTCGCGAAGGCACCGCTGCCGCAGCCGATGTCCCAGACGAGGTCGCCGACGCGCGGTCCCAGACGGGCGAGTTGGGCCGCGCGCAGCAGCTCCGCCTCGCCCTCGCCGAGTCCACCGCCGTACGCCTCGGCGGGCAGGGCCCAGCCGCGCGGGCCGGTGCCCGGGTCGCGGCCGGCGATCCAGCCGCTCTCCCCGGCGCCCACCGGGCCGGCGGGTCCTCCGATGACGATGACGACGTTGGGGTCGCGCCAGGTGTGGTCGGCGGCCTTGTCGGAAGTGACGACGCTGACCTGTTCGCGGTCGGTGCCGAGTTCCTCGCAGACGACGAAGGTGCGGTGGACGCCTTCCAGCAGCAGGCCCAGCTCGGCGGGGCCGGCGCCGGGCGAGGTGAGGACGGCGACCTTGGTGTGGGCTCGGCACACGTTCACCGCGCGTCGTAGGGTGCGCCGGTGTGCGACGACCACTTGGGCGTCGTCCCAGGGCATGCCGGCCCGGGCGAAGGCGGCGGCGACGGAGGAGACGGCCGGGACGACCTCGACCTCCAGGCCGAACTCGGGGGCGCGCAGGGTGCGTACGACGCCGAAGAAGCCGGGGTCGCCGTCGGCGAGGACCACCGCGGTGCCCCGGTGGCCGGCGATGCGACGGGCGGCGAGGGAGACGCTGCCGAGGCGGATGCGTTCGGCGGCGGGCGGTACCTCGGGCAGCGCCAGGTGGTGGGCGGCGCCGGCCACCAGCGTGGCGGCGCCCAGAGCGGAGCGGGCCGCGGCGGTCAGCGGCGAGCCGTCCCAGCCGATCACCGTGACGCGGTCGGCCATCGTCGTCAGTCTCCCGGGGTTCACGCAGGCAGCGGGCTTGGTGAGAGTACCTGGTCGAGCCGGTCCGGGCGGCGGCGGTGCCGCGGCCGGGGGGTCAGTTCCAGTCGGTGTACGACGGGTAGCCGCCGCTCTCCGCGAGTTGTTCCCCGGCGCCCTCCAGATCCTCCGGGAGGAGGCTCCACACGATGAAGTCGGTGCGCACCTCGGTCCAGGTGCCGTCCCCGGCGCGGGCGCGCGCTATGCAGGCGTTGCGCAGGACGCCCTCGCTGATACAGCCGATCTTCTGCGCGACCTGCTGTGAGGCGGTGTTGTCGGCGGCCGTGCGCAGCTCGATCCGCTCGAACTTCTGGTCGGTGAACAGCCATTGGGCGGTGGCCAGCGCCGCCTCGGAGGCGTAGCCCTCGCCGCGGGCCCAGGGGGCGATGATGTACGACAGTTCGGTGGATCGGACGTGCCAGTTGGTCTTGCCGAGCTGGATGACACCGACGAGCCGCTGGGTGAGGAACTCGGTGACGGCGAGGTCGAGGCCGCGGCCCGCGGCCCGTTCGGCGGGGGCGTACTCGGTGATCCAGCCGCGGGCGCCGGCCTCGGTGAAGGGCTGGGGGACGTCGGTCCAGGCCGCGATCTGCTCGTCGTTCATCATCTCGGCCAGAGCGGGCACGTCGTCCTCGTCGAGGGGACGCAGCACCAACCGCTCCGTGCTGATGGAGATGGTGGGGAAGGTGCTCGTCATGCGCCGCTCCGTAACCTTCGAAACCGTCGGGGGCCGACCTGCCTGACCGTCAGGCCCGCTGAACTGCCCAGCATGCAGCATGAAAGCACTGAACCGCACCACGGGGTCCACTCCAAGTGTTCGAGTGGACCCCGTGCGTACTGGTGGCGGTTCGGCCGGAGGTGTGCGGCGGGACCGCGCCCCGTTCTCCGGGTCAGAAGGACGCGATGACGGAGCCCGCGTACTTGTCCTCGATGAACTTCTTCACCTCGGCGGAGGTGAGGAGCTTCGCCAGCTTCTTCACGCGCGGGTCGTCCTGGTTGCCCTCCTTCACGGCGAGGAAGTTGCCGTACGGGCTGTCCTTGGCGGACTCCAGGACGAGGGCCTCCTGGGCGGGCTTGAGCCCGGCGGAGATGGCGAAGTTGCCGTTGACCACCGCGGCGTCCACGTCGTCCAGGGAACGCGCGGTCTGCGGCGCCTCGATCTCCTTGAACTTGAGCTTCTTCGGGTTCTCGGTGATGTCCTGCGGGGTAGCCGAGTTGCCCACGCCGTCCTTGAGGGTGATGAGCCCGTTGTCGGCGAGCAGTTTCAGGGAGCGCGCCTCGTTGACGGCGTCGTTCGGGACGGCGATGGTCGCACCGCTCTTCAGGGCGTCGGCCTTCTTGACCTTGTGGGAGTAGAGGCCGAGCGGCTCCAGGTGCACCGTGACGACGGGCACGATGTGGGTGCCGCGCTTCTTGTTGAAGTCGTCCAGGTACGGCTGGTTCTGGAAGTAGTTGGCGTCCACCGAGCCGTCCTCGGTCGCGGTGTTCGGCACGATGTAGTCCTGGAACTCCTTGACCTCCAGGTCGAGACCGGCCTTCTTCGCCAGGTTGTCCTTGACGTAGGTGAGGATCTCGGCGTGGGGGGTCGGGCTCGCGGCGACGATCAGCGGGCCGCTGGTGTCGGAGCCGGAGCCCTTGTCCGCGCCGCAGGCGGTGAGCCCGAGGGTGAGGGCTCCGGCGGCGAGGACGGCGGTGGTGATCTTGGCGGTGTTACGCACGAAAAGTGCCTTTCCTGATGGGTGGTGCGACCCCGTGGTTGGGTGAACGGGGAGTCTGAGAGGGGGTGGCGCGGGCGGGCGCCGGGCTCACGCGACCTTGCTGACGTCCGCGGCCGCGGGCTCCTTGGCCTTCAGCAGCCGCAGCCTCGGCGCGGGGCCCGAGCGGCCGCCGCGGCGGTGCAGGGAGCGGGCCGCGAAGTCGCCGGCGAACTGGATGAGGGAGATGACGACGGCGAGGGCCGCGACCGTGATCCACATCAGCTCGGTCTCGAAGCGCTGGTAGCCGTAGCGGATGGCGATGTCGCCGAGGCCGCCGGCGCCGACCGTGCCGGCCATCGCGGAGTAGCCGATGAGGGCGACGATCGTGGTGGTGGTGCTGGAGATCAGCGAGGGCAGCGACTCGGGTACGAGGACCTTGCGCACGATGGTCCAGGTGTTGCCGCCCATCGCCTGCACGGCCTCGACGAGCCCGCCGTCCACTTCGCGGACAGCCGTCTCGACAAGGCGGGCGAAGAACGGGATGGCGCCGATGGCGAGCGGCACGATCGCGGCCTCCCGCCCGATGGTCGTGCCGGTGAGGGAGCGGGTGAAGCCCATCAGCGCGACCATCAGGATGATGAACGGCATGGAGCGGGCGATGTTCACGACCTGCCCGATCACCTTGTTGGCGACGACGTTCTGCAGCAGTCCGCCCCGGTCGGTCAGGACCAGGAGGATACCGAGCGGGAGGCCGCCGGCGACGGCGATGAGCGTGGACCATCCCACCATGTAGAGGGTGTCCCAACACGCCTGCTCCAGCAGGGGCTGCATGTCGGACCAGGTCACTTGGCACCGTCCTTCACCAGCAGGGGCTCGCTGTCCGCGACGCCGGGCAGGTCGATCTGGAGACCCTGTTCACGCAGGAAGCCGATCGGCACCACGTTGTCCTCGTAGCGGCCAGGCAGTTCGATGCGCATGCGGCCGATCTGGAGGCCGCCGACGGTGTCGATGGCGGCGCCGAGGATCGAGATGTCGATGTTGTAGGTGCGCGAGAGCTGGGAGATGACCGGCTGGGTCGCGGCCTCGCCGTGGAAGGTGACGTCGACGACGGTGCGGTCGTCGCCGCCGGCCTCGCCGCCCACCGGGAAGAGCGCGACGGCCAGCTCGGAGCCGGGGGTCGCGAGCAGCTCGCTGACCGTGCCGGACTCGACGACTCGGCCTCGCTCCATGAGGGCGGCCGAGTCGCAGATGCTCTTGACCACGTCCATCTCGTGCGTGATGAGCAGGACGGTCAGGCCGAGTTGCCGGTTGAGGTCGCGCAGCAGCTGCAGGATCGAGCGGGTGGTCTCCGGGTCGAGGGCGCTGGTGGCCTCGTCGGAGAGCAGCACCTTGGGGTCGCCGGCGAGGGCGCGGGCGATGCCGACACGCTGCTTCTGGCCGCCGGAGAGCTGGGCGGGGTAAGCCTTGGCCTTGTCGGCGAGGCCCACGAGGTCAAGCAGTTCGAGGGCCTTGCGGGAACGTTCCTTCCCCGACCGGCCGAGGATTTCCAGCGGTAGTTCGACGTTGTCCTGCACGGTCCGCGAGGACAGCAGGTTGAAGTGCTGGAAGACCATGCCGATCCGGCTGCGCGCCTCACGGAGCTCCCGGCCCGCGCGGGGACCCCGGCCCGCGAGGGCGGTGAGGTCCTGGCCGGCCACGGTGACCGTGCCGGAGGTGGGGCGCTCCAGGAGGTTGATGCAGCGGATCAGCGAGGACTTGCCGGCGCCGGACTGGCCGATGACGCCGTACACCTCGCCTTCCCGGACGTGCAGGTCGACGCCGTCCAGGGCGGTGACCTCGCGGCCGCGCGAGCGGTCGGCCCGATAGATCTTCGTCAGGCCCGATGTGGTGATCACTGGGTTTCCGTCACTGTCGAGTGCGCGGGCGTGGGTGTGCCCGGGCACGGGTGCATTTCGGTCAGGGACGCGACACGGTTCTCGCGGTGGCGATGGAACCGGGGGAGAACATGTGCGCGGTGGGGGTCCCCACGCCGTTCAGGCAGTGGGGCGGCTGGTCGTCACGTACGCACGGCGTACGGACATGCCACGGCATCTCGCTTCGGGGCGCGAGCTCGGGGTGGTGCGGGGGCCCTCTAGAAGGCGCACATTCGACACATACAACGAGCACCGGGCGTCATGGTCGCCTCGGTCGCAAGGGTGCGGCTGCTCGTCGTGGTCATGCGATCAGTAAAGCAGACCTACGGTCCTGACAAAGCCTCGCTGTCCGCATACTGGACAGCCGTGGACAGCCCTCGGACATGGGCGACGGTCGCCACTCCCCCGTCGATGACCAGTGCGGACAAGGGGGACCGGCGCCGCGACCCCAGGTCGGTTCCGAGCTCGCGGGCCGCCCGCGTTGTGGCCAAGGCCACGGCGGTCGGCCCGGCGACAGGGGGCCGATTGCGCCGTAATAAGGTCGCTGCATGCTTGACGTCCTGACGCTGGTGACCGGTGTCGCCGCGCTGTTGCTCGCCGCCTGGTGCGGCTGGGCGGCCTACCGTGACCAGCCGACGAAGGACTGGCACTTCATCGGCATGGCCGTGGTCTCGGTGCTGGCGCTGGTGCAGCTGGTGGTCGGAATCGTGCAGTTGGCGCGGGGCGAGAAGCCGGAGCAGGGCACGGTGATCTTCGTGGCGTATCTGCTGGGGGCGTTCGCCTGCGTGCCGGCGGCGGGATTCATGTCGCTGGCCGAGCGGACGCGGTGGGGCTCGGTGACGGTCGCGGCCGGAGCGGTCGTCCTCGCCGTCCTGGAAGTACGGCTCTATGACATCTGGGGAGGCTGAGATGACGGCCGTTCAGCACAAGCCCGAGCGGCTGATCAGCGGACCCGGCATGGTGCTGGTGTGGTTCTACGGCGTGATGGTGGTCGGAGCCGTGTCACGGTCGGCGTACCAGATCGCCACCGAGTTCGACCGGGCGCCACTGGCGTACGCGCTGTCGGCGGTGGCGGGGCTCGTGTACGGGTTCATCACCTACTCGCTGGTGCGAGGCGGCGAGACGGCCCGCCGGGCGGCACAGGTGTGCTGCGCCGCCGAACTCGCGGGCGTACTGATCGTCGGCACGTGGACCCTGATCGAGCCGTCGGCCTTCCCGGACGCGACGGTCTGGTCCGACTACGGCATGGGGTACGTGTTCATCCCGGTGCTGCTGCCGCTGTCGGCCCTGTACTGGCTGCGGAAGTCGCGGACGGCTAAGCAGTAGCGGCGTACTGGCCCGCCGCCTTCTCCAGGACGATCATCGGTACGCCGTCCGTGCCCTCGGCGGTGCCCACCGTCTCGTAGCCGACGCGGCGGTAGAGGCGGAGGTTGCCCTCGCTGCGGTGGCCGGTGAACAGGCGGAACTTCTTGGCGCCCCGCTCCTCGGCCAGGGCCGACTCGGCCGCGCGCAGCAGCCGCGCGCCGATGCCGTGGCCCTGAAGGCGGGGGTGGACGCAGAGCTTGCCGATGGCGGCGGCGCCGTCCTCGGTGATGGAGCCGCGGACCGAGCCGACGACCTCGTCGCCGAGCCGGGCCACGAACACGCAGTCGGAGGCCAGCTCCTGCCGGACCTCGTCGAGGCTCTGGACGAGCGGGGCGATGCGGTAGTTGCCGTACAGCGCGGCTTCGCTCTGGAAGCAGAGGTACTGCAGCCTGAAGATCTGCTCGGCATCCTGCTCGGTCGCCACCGAGATGGTCACGCTCATGCCCATGTGCGCACGCCTCCCGCTCACCTGATCGCCTGTGGTCCTTCACTCCTATCCCCGCACTTCGCGGGCCGCAACCTCCGACGTCAGCAGACGTCGCAGACATCCCAGACATCTGGAACGTTCCGGTCCCAGACTTCCCTGTGAGATACCCAACTCCCCCGCGATCTCCCGGTACGTGAGGTCCTCGGGCGACAGCAGCGCCTGGAGGAGCCGGGGGCAACGGCCGGGGAGGCGGTGCACGGCGTCGCGCAGTGCGCGATGGCGGGCGGCGGTGAGGACGAGGTGCTCGGGACCGCGCTCGCCGTCGTCGGCGGGGTCGGTCTCGTACGGCCGTTCCCGGCGGGTCGTGCGGCGGGTGCGGCGGGACTCGGCGCGGACGGCGCGGCGCAGCCAGCCCTGCGGGTCGAGGGGCGGGCCGTCGGTGGCGAGGTGTTCCAGGAGGCGCAGCCAGACGGCCTGTTCGAGGTCGGCGGGCTCGGTGCCGGTGGCGTGGGCCTCGGCGGAGGCCTCCGCCGTGAGCAGGGGGCGCAGGGCCGCGAGCAACTCGTGCTTCATGTGCGGCACGACGCGGCCGCCCGGGCCGAGGGTTGCCCGGGCGGCCGGTTGTCACCCCAACGGGTCGCTCAGCCGTTGACGTGGTCCTCGCGGGCCAGCAGGCCGGTGTCCGGCTGGTCGGTGAACACGCCGTCGATACCGGTCGCGAAGTACGTCCGGTACGCGCCGAAGACGTCGCCGTAGGCGTCCGCGTCGGTGCCCTTGCGGAAGTTCGCGGGCAGGAAGGGGTTCTCGTTGCGCATGGTGTACGGGTGCAGGATCAGGCCGACCGCGTGGGCGTCCTTCACCAGGGTGGTCGGCGTGGTGAGGTTGCCGCTCGCGTCCTTCGGGATGACCAGGTCGAGCGTCGGGCCGATGCCCTGCGCGTAGCCGGCGATCTCCCGCAGGCCCTTGCGGGTGACGAGGTCGGCGACGGTGCGGGGGTCGCCCGTCTCGACGAAGTCCCAGGGGCGGGTGGTGGCGCCGGAGAGGAGGACGACGAGGGGGTTGTCGACCAGCTTGTTGAGGCGCTGGATGCTGGTCGGCTCGAAGGACTGCAGGATGACCGGCGCGTTCCTGCCGTCCTTGCCGTACTTGCGCAGCAGCTTGGCGACCCGCTCCTCCAGGCCCAGACCGAGCTTGCGGAAGTACGTGGGGTGCTTGAGCTCGGGGTAGATCCAGACCTGCTTGCCGCGCTTACGGGTCTGCTCGTCCTGCCACTTCAGGACTTCCTCGAAGGTGGGGATCTCCCAGCGGCCGTCGTAGAGAGTGTTGTGCGGGCGGTTGGCCGGGATGCGCTCGGTCGCGCGCAGGGTCTTCAGCTCGGCGAGCGTGAAGTCCTCGGTGAACCAGCCGGTGGTGGAGACCCCGTCGAGGACCTTGGTGGTCCTGCGGTCGGCGAACTCGGGGTGGCTCGCGACATCGGTGGTGCCGCCGATCTCGGGCTCGTGGCGGCAGACCAGGTGACCGTCCTTCGTCGGGACGAGGTCGCCGGCCTCGACGATGTCGGCGCCCAGGTCGAGGGCGAGCTGGTACGAGCCGAAGGTGTGCTCGGGCCGGTAGCCGCTGGCGCCCCGGTGGCCGATGATCGTCGGCACGGGCAGGCTCTTGAGGCCCCTGCCGCCGTGGCCCGCGCCGAGCGGCGCGTCGGCGGCTCTCGCGGTGCCGGCGAGGCCGAGGCCCGTTCCGGCGGCGCCGAGCACGGCCGCCGCCCCGAGGAACGCCCGCCGCCCGGTTCCGCCCGTCCGGCTGTTCGACTTCTGCGACTCCTGCGTGCCCATGAGGGTCCTCCTGCCGTCGGCTCGTCCCGTGCGCGCCGATCGTAGGGGCGTACACATGACCGAAGGGAGGCGTCGGTACGAACGCCCGGGTGACGGGGAATGTCCGATGGCCAACGTTTCATGACGGAGTGTCGGATGCTTCGCCCGTGTGTCGCACCCGCGTCGGGGCACCCCGTACAGGTAAACGTACGTCAACAGTGCGTAAGGCCTCGGTGAACCCGATGTGCGGCAGCCGGGCTGCCGCGAGTATCGTCCTCACCTGCACAGACTCATACCGTTTTCCCTTGACATCGGAGGGCTCGTTGTCCCGCTTCGCGCTCATCAAGGCAGTGCTCGGACCGGTCATGCGCCTGATGTTCCGCCCCCGGGTCGAAGGCGTGGAGCACATCCCGGGCGAGGGCCCGGTCATCCTGGCCGGCAACCACCTCACCTTCATCGACTCGATGATCCTTCCGCTGGTGTGCGACCGGCAGGTCTTCTTCATCGGCAAAGACGAGTACGTCACCGGCAAGAGCCTCAAGGGCCGGCTGATGGCCTGGTTCTTCACCGGCGTCGGCATGATCCCGGTGGACCGGGACGGCGGGCGCGGGGGCGTCGCCGCGCTGATGACCGGTCGGCGCGTGCTGGAGGAGGGGAAGATCTTCGGGATCTACCCCGAGGGGACCCGCTCGCCCGACGGCCGCCTGTACCGGGGGCGGACCGGTATCGCGCGGCTGACGCTGATGACCGGGGCGCCCGTTGTTCCCTTCGCGATGATCGGGACGGACAAGTTGCAGCCGGGCGGTGCGGGGATGCCCCGCCCGGGGCGGGTCACCGTCCGGTTCGGTGAGGCGATGGAGTTCTCGCGGTACGACGGGATGGACCGGGACCGCTATGTGCTGCGGGCGGTGACCGACTCGGTGATGACTGAGGTCATGCGGCTGTCGGGCCAGGAGTACGTGGACATGTACGCCACGAAGGCCAAGGCCGCGTAGCGCCTCCGGCGGTCGGGCCGTTCTTCGGGCGCGGGTGCGTGAGGGCTGATCGCCCCCCCCGCTCGGCTTCTCCCGCACGCTCGGCTTCGCCCGCACGCTCGGCTTCGCCGGGCGGGAGGGGCCCATGCGCGGGGGGCTCATGCGCGGGGGCCCCATCGCGGCGGAGCCGCATATTGGATGCAGCCCCGCGTCCCTAACGTCCGTTCCCCAGCCGTTGGCCGCGCAGCATGAACCATGCCGCGACCGCCGTCGCCAGCAGGACCGCCGCCCCCGCGCCCGCCGCGATCCCGAGGCCGTCGACGAAGGCCTCCCGCGCCGAGGACAGCAGGTCCTGCGCGGTCGCCGGCGGCAGGTGCCCCGCGACCTCCACCGCACCGCCCAGTGACTCGTGCGCCTCTTCCGGTGTGCCTGCCGGAGCGGGGAAGCCCCGGTACACGCCCGTCACGATCGAGCCCAGTACGGCGATGCCCAGGGCCGCGCCCAGTTCGTACGCCGTTTCCGAGACCGCGGACGCCGCGCCCGCCTGTTCCTTGGGGACGGATCCGAGGATCACGTCGGCTGTCACCGTGAAGGAGAAGCCGGCGCCCAGGCCGACCACCAGCAGGGCCGTTCCCAGGAGCGGGTAGCCGGTGGACTCGTCGATCACGGTCAGGGCGGCCAGTGCGAGGCCGATGGCCGCGAGGCCGCCGGAGACGACCGCGCGCACCGAGAGGCGGCGGGCCGCCCGGCCCGCGATCAGACCGGCAGCCACCGCGCCGACCGCGGCGGGGAGTTCGGCCAGACCCGCCTCGAACGGGCGCCTGCCCTGGACGAGTTGCAGGTACTGGGAGAGGAAGAAGACCAGTCCGGACAGGCCGAGGACGGTCAGCAGGTCGGCCAGGACCGCGCCGCTGAAGCCGCGGTCGCGGAACAGGCGCATGTCCAGCAGCGGGGCGGGGAGCGCCAGTTGGCGCCGGACGAAGCCGTACAGGGCGGCCGCGCCCAGGAGGGCCGCGGTGAGCGTGGCCCAGGTGAGGCCGTGCGTGGCAGCCTCCTTCACGGCGTAGACGACGCCGATCATGCCGACCAGCGACAGCACGACACTGGCCAGGTCCCAGGGGCCGGGGTTCGGGTTGCGGGACTCGGGCAGGGTTTTGACGCCGACCACGACGAGGACCGCCATCACGGGCAGGTTGATGAGGAAGACCGAGCCCCACCAGAAGTGCTCGAGGAGGAAGCCGCCGGCGATCGGGCCGACTGCCGTACCGGCGGACGCGGTCGCGCCCCAGATGCCCACGGCCAGGCTGCGTTCCCGCGGGTCGTGGAAGAGGTTGCGGATCAGGGCGAGGGTGGCCGGCATGAGGGTCGCGCCCGCGACGCCCAGCAGGGCGCGGGCCGCGATCATCGTCTCCGGTGTCGCCGCGTAGGCGTTGAGGACGGATATCGCGCCGAACGCCGTGGCGCCGCCGAGCAGGATCCGCTTGCGGCCGATGCGGTCGCCGAGGCTGCCCATCGACACCAGCAGACCGGCGATGACGAAGGAGTAGACGTCGCCGATCCACAGCAGCTGGGTGCCGGAGGGCTTGAGGTCCTCGCTGATGTACGGGGTCGCGAGGCCGAGGACGGTCGCGTCGACGGCCACCAGCAGCACGGCGAGCACGAGGACGGACAGCGCGAGCCACCGGCCCGGGCGCTTCACCGCCTCGGTCGTGGTCGCCGGCTGCAGGGTGCTGGTCATGATTCCTCTCTCCGTAGTGCGCCGCCGAGCAACAGCTCGACGATCATGTGGGTGAAGTCCTTGCGGGCGACCCGGCCCTCCATGACCGCCCAGGCGCCGGAGGCCAGCAGCCCGTACAGCGCCTCGGTGAGCCAGCCCGGGGTGAGGTCGATGCGGAACTCGCCGCTCGCCTGGCCGCGCCGGAACAGGGTCGCGATGCGGTCGTCGATCCGGGCCCAGCCCTGGTTCTGCTCCTCGCCCTCGAACAGCTGGTTCTCGGTGTAGAGGAAGGCGAGCAGGGCGGCGGCGGGTTCGATCTCGCGCACCAGGCGGTGGACGGCTTCGCTCGCGGGGCCGTCGTCGGGGCGGGCCCGGTCCAGGGCCGCCTCGCACTCCGCGATGCCGAGTGCCTCCAGCGCCCGTACGAGCGCGTCGCGTCCGGCGAACTGCCGGTGCAGGGTGGCCCGGCTGATCCCGGCGGCCTTGGCGACCTCGTCCATGGTCGCGGTGGATTTGCGGGTCAGCAGGGCTGCGGCGCTGCGCAGTACGTGGTCACGGTCGACGGCCATGAGACAAGGGTAGACCATGTGAGACATTGACGTCTCATGCTGGGCATGCGTGACTCACGTGCGCAGTCCTGGTGGCCGCCGCGTGGGGTTCTCAGTGCCAGGGCAGCTGTCCGCGCCGCTCCCAGTAGGCCCGCGGGTCCTCGGCCAGGGCGGCGAGGCGGCCCAGCTGGTCCTCGTCGAGGTCGACGGCGGCCGCGTGCAGGTTGGAGGCGAGCTGGGTGGTGGTCGCGGCGCCGGAGAGGACGACCCCGGCCCACGGTTGCCGCAGGATCAGCGCGAGGGCGACCGCGTCGCAGCCGAGACCGGTCTCCGCCGCCACCGCCTTCAGGACGTCCGGTGCGTGCGGCTGCGCGAGGCGGCCGTTCGCCATGCCCTCCTTGACGATCACCGTGAGTCCGGCGTCGTGGGCCTCGGCGAGGGCGGGGGCGACCGAGGTCTCCAGGGCGTTGTACGTCGACTGGACCGTACGGAAGAGGGGGGTGCCGTCGACCTCGACGGCGAGGGCGGCGCGGACGGCGTCGGCCTGTGCGGGGCCGCTGGTGGAGAAGCCGACGGTCAGGCCCTGGGCGGCGGCCTCCGCGAGCTTGGCGTGGAGTTCCTTGTCGGTGAGGGCCGGGCTGTCGGGGGTCACCGAGTGGATCTGGTAGAGGTCGAGCCGGTCGCCGAGCAGGTCGGCCGTTTCGGCGCGCTGACGCTCGTACGTCTGGACGCTGTGGTCCTTGACCTCGTGCTTCTCGGCGTCGGTGGACCAGCCGGCCGTGTAGGTGTAGCCCCACTTGCTGCCCACGACGATGTCGTCGACGTCGGGCCTCGCCCTCAGCCAGTCGGCGAGGAACTCCTCGGAGCGGCCGTAGGAGCGGGCGGCGTCGAAGTAGCGGACGCCCTGGGCGTAGGCGGCGTCGAGGAGCTCGTGGGTGCGGGCGCGCAGCGTCTCGACGCTGCGGTCCTCTCCGAGGTCCTCGTCCCGGCCGAGGTTGATGTAGCCGGGGCGGCCGACGGCGGCGAGGCCCAGTCCGATGTGGCAGGTCGGGGTTGTCGCTGTGGCCAGTCGTGCGAAGGGCATCGCGGGCTCCGTGGGTCGGCTCCGGTTCGGCTCCCGACCAACGTAACCCGCGATGACCTTGCGGTGAGCGCCGTGGAACTCGGGTCTTGCGGTGATTCGGCGAGTGCGGCTGCGTGGTGGTCGATCGCGCGGGCCCCGCGCCCCCGAGGGGCCCGTGTCCCCTGGGGGCACACTCCTGACGGCTACTTGTTCTTGGCGTCCGCCCACTCGTGCTGGGCCGCCACGTCCGCCTTCACCTCTGCCAGCTGGATCGCGACGGCGCTCGGTGCCGTGCCGCCGCGGCCGTTGCGGGAGGCCAGGGCGCCCGGGACGTTGAGGACGGAGCGGACCTCCGGGGTGAGGTGGGTGGAGATCTTCGCGAACTGCTCGTCGGTGAGCTCGTCGAGCTCCTTGCCCTCGGCCTCGGCGGCCTTCACGCACTCGCCGGCGACCTCGTGGGCGACCCGGAACGGCACGCCCTGCTTGACCAGCCACTCGGCGATGTCGGTGGCGAGGGAGAAGCCGGCCGGGGCCAGTTCCTCCATGCGCTCGCGGTTGACGGTGAGGGTGGCGATCATGCCGGTGAAGGCGGGGAGAAGGACCTCGAGCTGGTCGCAGGAGTCGAAGACCGGCTCCTTGTCCTCCTGGAGGTCACGGTTGTAGGCGAGGGGCAGGGCCTTCAGCGTGGCCAGGAGGCCGGTCAGGTTGCCGATCAGACGGCCGGACTTGCCGCGGGCCAGCTCGGCGATGTCCGGGTTCTTCTTCTGCGGCATGATCGACGAGCCCGTGGAGAACGCGTCGTGCAGGGTCACGAAGGAGAACTCCTTCGTGTTCCAGATGATGATCTCCTCGGAGATCCGGGAGAGGTTGACCCCGATCATCGCGGTGATGAAGGCGAACTCGGCGACGAAGTCGCGGGAGGCCGTGCCGTCGATGGAGTTGCCGACGCTGCCGTGCTCGAAACCGAGATCCTTGGCGACGGCCTCCGGGTCGAGCCCGAGGGAGGAGCCGGCGAGCGCGCCGGAGCCGTACGGGGAGACGGCCGTGCGCTCGTCCCACTGGCGCAGCCGCTCGGCGTCCCGGGACAGGGACTGCACGTGCGCGAGGACGTGGTGGGCGAAGAGGACCGGCTGGGCGTGCTGGAGGTGGGTGCGACCGGGCATCGCCACGTCCGGGTGGGCCTCGGCCAGCCCGATCAACGCGTCCTGGAGGTCGGCGATCAGGCCGCCGATGATCCGGGCGTGGTCTCGCAGGTACATGCGGAAGAGGGTCGCGACCTGGTCGTTGCGGGAGCGGCCGGCGCGCAGCTTGCCGCCGAGGTCGGGGCCGAGGCGCTCCAGGAGGCCGCGTTCGAGAGCGGTGTGCACGTCCTCGTCGGCGATCGTGCCCACGAAGGAGCCGTCGGCGACGTCGGCCTCGAGCTGGTCGAGCCCGGCGATCATCCGGGTCAGCTCGTCGTCCGTGAGCAGGCCCGCCTTGTGCAGCACGCGCGCGTGGGCGCGCGAACCGGCGATGTCGTAGGGCGCGAGCCGCCAGTCGAAGTGGACGGACGCGGACAGCTTCGCCAGGGCCTCGGCGGGGCCGTCGGCGAAACGGCCGCCCCAGAGCCGTACGTCACCGCTGTTGCTGCTCACTTGCGTTGCTCCTAGAAGGCAGTGGATGAAGGCAGTGGATCCGGATGTGCCACCGCCTCCCACGACGTGAGTGAGGAGGCGGTTGTCAGGCTAGTGCGTGTGAGGTGGGTCTCGGCGTTACGCGAGGTCCCGCTTGGCGGCGATCTTCGACGACAGGCTGTAGATGTCGATGAAGCCCTTGGCCGCGGCCTGGTCGAAGGTGTCGCCGGTGTCGTAGGTGGCGAGGTTGAAGTCGTACAGGGACGAGTCCGAGCGCCGGCCGGTGACGACCGCGCGGCCGCCGTGCAGGGTCATCCGGATGTCGCCGGTGACGTGCTGGTTGGCCTCGTTGATGAAGCCCTCCAGGGCGCGCTTGAGCGGGGAGAACCACTGGCCGTCGTAGACCAGTTCGCCCCAGCGCTGCTCGACCTGCCGCTTGTAGCGGGCGAGTTCGCGCTCGACGGTGACGTTCTCCAGCTCCTGGTGGGCGGTGATCAGGGCGATCGCGCCGGGAGCCTCGTAGACCTCGCGGGACTTGATGCCGACGAGGCGGTCCTCGACCATGTCGATCCGGCCGATGCCCTGGGCGCCGGCGCGCTCGTTGAGCTGCTGGACGGCCTGCAGGACGGTGACGGGCTTGCCGTCGATGGCGACCGGGACACCCTCCTTGAAGGTGATGATCACCTCGTCGGCCTCCCGCGGGGTGGCCGGGTTCTGGGTGTACTCGTAGATGTCCTCGATCGGGGCGTTCCAGATGTCCTCGAGGAAGCCGGTCTCGACGGCGCGGCCGAAGACGTTCTGGTCGATGGAGTACGGGGACTTCTTGGTGGTCGCGATCGGGAGGTTCTTCTCCTCGCAGAACGCGATGGCCTTGTCACGCGTCATCGCGTAGTCGCGGACCGGGGCGATGCACTTGAGGTCGGGGGCGAGGGCGACGATGCCGGCCTCGAAGCGGACCTGGTCGTTGCCCTTGCCGGTGCAGCCGTGGGCGACGGTCGTGGCGCCGTGCTTCTTCGCGGCGGCGACGAGGTGCTTGACGATCGTCGGCCGGGAGAGCGCGGAGACCAGCGGGTAGCGGTCCATGTAGAGGGCGTTGGCCTTGATCGCCGGGAGGCAGTACTCGTCGGCGAACTCGTCCTTGGCGTCCGCGACCTCGGCCTCGACGGCGCCGCACGCGAGGGCGCGCTTGCGGATGACGTCCAGGTCCTCGCCGCCCTGGCCGACGTCGACCGCAACGGCGATGACCTCGGCGCCCGTCTCCTCGGCGATCCAGCCGATGGCGACGGAGGTGTCCAGACCGCCTGAGTAGGCGAGTACGACGCGCTCGGTCACGGGTTTCTCCTCACAGTGCATTCGCTGACATGCATGAGTATGCAGGAGTCTGCATGGTTCGTCAATCCGGGTCCCCAAACCCTCGGACGCGCAGAACTTTTTGAAACAGCCTTTGAACAACGGCAACCGCTTACTCGTACTCCCCACCGAACGCTGGCGCCGCGTTTGTAAACCCACTCCTGACCCAAGTGAGGCATCCGCATGTCCAGGGCTCTTCCGAAGTACAACAAGCGTCGCGTGGCGGTCATCGGCGGCGCCGCCGCTCTGGCGCTGACCGGCGCCGTGGTCGTGAACTCCGCCCTCGCCGGGGAGGCGTCCAAGAGCAGCGGCACGAACGCCAAGACCCTCGCGGCGTCCCCCGGCACGATCAGCTGCCCGGACGTGGCCTCGCAGCTCCCCGCGATCCCGGCCACCGCCCAGGCCGAGGTCACCCGCAACCTGGAGCTGCTCAACACCCAGATCGCCGAAGCCAACAAGCGCCTCGTCGACACGGTCGGCCAGGGCGGCCCGAACTTCGTCCAGAACGCCATCCTCGGCCCCCTCGAGGACAAGCGCATCGCGACCGTCAACCGCATCGCCACGGCCATCGGCCGCACCGCGGAGAAGCCGCAGGGCCTCGACGCCCTCGCGCCCTGCACCCTGAACGCCGGCGGCGCGGCGGCCGGGGACGCGGGCAACGCCGGGGATGCGGGCAACGCCGGGGACGCCGGTAACGCCGGGGACGCGGGCAACGCCGAGGGTGCGGGCAACGCCGGGAACGGCAACGCGAACGGCAACGCCGGGAACGGGAACGGGAACGGCAACGCGGGCAACGGCAACGCGAACGGCAACGGCAACGGCAACGGCAACGGCAACGGCAACGCCGGAAACGCGGGTGAGGCCGGTGCCGCCGGCACGATCAGCTGCCCGGACGTGGCCTCGCAGCTCCCCGCGATCCCGGCCACCGCCCAGGCCGAGGTCACCCGCAACCTGGAGCTGCTCAACACCCAGATCGCCGAAGCCAACAAGCGCCTTGTCGACACGGTCGGCCAGGGCGGCCCGAACTTCGTCCAGAACGCGATCCTCGGCCCCCTGGAGGACAAGCGCATCTCCACGGTCAACCGCATCGCCACGGCCATCGGCCGCACCGCGGAGAAGCCGCAGGGTCTGGAGGCCCTCGCGCCCTGCAC
The DNA here is from genome assembly GCF_049808595.1 of Streptomyces aurantiaciflavus. Lineage (NCBI taxonomy): Bacteria > Bacillati > Actinomycetota > Actinomycetes > Kitasatosporales > Streptomycetaceae > Streptomyces > Streptomyces aurantiaciflavus. The sequence goes on from NZ_JBNCAQ010000051.1 coordinate 34,543, forward strand.
GCTGAACCAGTGAGGTGACAGGCGTGGTGGCCGCCCCGACGAGACGTCGGCCGGGGCGGCCGCCGCCGTGTTCGGGGAGGGTTCGAAACCGGAACTCCTTAGACAGTCGAAAGATGTTCCCGGATAATCGTCAGCCATGGGAAAGACCTACGAGCGCATAGACGGCAGGCTCCGCACGTTCATCGAGGAGCAACCCCTCTTCTTCACCGCGACCGCGCCCCTGTCCGCCGACGGCACGGTCAACCTCTCCCCCAAGGGCCTCAGGGGTTCGTTCGCCGTGCTCGACGAGCACACCGTGGCCTACCTCGACTTCGCCGGCTCCAACGCGGAGACCGTCGCGCATCTGCGCGAGAACGGCCGGATCACCCTGATGTGGTGCGCGTTCCAGGGCCCGCCGAACATCGTCCGGGTGCACGGGCGCGGCGAGCCGGTCTTCCGCGACGACCCGCGCTTCCGGGAACTCCTCGCCCACTTCCCGGACATCGACCCCACCCCGCACGGCCTGCGCGCGATCATCGTCGTGCACGCCGAACTCGTACGGGACACCTGCGGGTACGCGGTGCCCTTCATGACGTACGACGAGGACCGCGACCTGCACGGGAAGCGGTTCGCGCGCGAGGACGACGAGTCGCTCAGCGCGTACTTCGCGAAGAAGGAGCACGTGGCCACGAGCATGGACGGGCTGCCGGGCCTGCCCCTGCCGCTGCCCGCCTCCCCTCCGCCGCCCACCTCCTCTCCGCTGCCCACCCCCTCCCCCCTCTCCCCTCCCGCCCGCCCGAATTGACGCCTACATGTCATGTGCGCCATGTGTACGCGCAAGCGTTTCTTGGGGCATTTGACGGAATTCTCCCTTCCGTCGGTCGCGTCTCCTACGGTGGGCACACACGTGCGCGCTCTCGCGCATCGGGACCACATGGGGGATTCATGTTCCGACCCGCACGCGAACCACAGAGCAAACGCCATGTCCGCTCCTCGTTCTACGTCGTCGGCGAGGGGGTCCTCACCGAGTCGGCGGACGGCGGCCCCGCGGAGCCGCTGGCGCCTTCCACGGTGGCGGCCCTGCGCCGCTTCCGGTTCTCCCGGCTGGGCCCCCGGGCGAAGGCGTCCCAGCTGCTCGACCGGGCCGCCCGTACGGAGCTGGCCGAGGCGATGACCGACCCCGACCGGGACCAGCCCGACCAGGCCGGCGTACCGGCCGGCTTCACCTACCTCGGCCAGTTCGTCGACCACGACCTCACGCTGGACGCCACCGCGGTGCGCCTGGAGGAGGAGATCACGGTGCGGGAGCTCCTCCAGGGCCGCTCCCCGGCGCTGGACCTCGACTCCCTCTACGGACTCGGGCCGGACCACCGCTTCGACCGCCGCTTCTACGAGGACGACGGGCTCCGGCTGAAGACCGGAACCACCCAGGGCGTGCCGGGGGACGCCTCCGTCGTCGGCCAGCCGCTCGCCGGCTTCGACCTGCCCCGCGTGGGCACGGGCTCGCTGCGGTCCGAGCGGCGCCGGGCGCTCATCCCGGACCCGCGCAACGACGAGAACCTCGTCGTCGCCCAGATCCACAACGCCTTCATCCGGTTCCACAACCGCGTGGTGGCCGACCTGGTCGACAAGGGCGTGTCCAGCGCGGTGCTGTTCGAGTCGGCGCGCGAGACGGTCGTCAAGCACTACCAGTGGATGCTGGTGCACGACTTCCTGCCCCGGATCGTCGATCCCGCCGTCGTCACGGACGTCTTCACGGGCGGGCGCCGGGTGTTCGAGCCGGCCCCGAGCGAGCAGGACCGGCCGACGATGCCGATCGAGTTCTCCGTGGCCGCCTACCGGCTGGGCCACAGCATGGTCCGGGCCCGCTACAACTGGAACAGGGTCTTCGACCGGGGCCGGGGCACCCTGGAGCTGCTGTTCCAGTTCAGCGGCACCAGCGGCATCCTCTCCCCGCCTCCCGCGGACCCCAACGACCCGGAGGCGGGCGAGTTCGAGCGCCTGCCCACCAACTGGATCGCCGACTTCCGGCGTCTGTTCGCCTTCAGGGAGGCGGTGCCGGACCAGGCCGAACTCCTGGTGCCCGACGCCCAGTTCAACGTCGCGAAGCGCATCGACACCCTGTTGGTGAACCCGCTCGCCAACCTGCCGCTCGGCGCCTTCGGCGGCCGTGGGCAGCCGGCGCCGCCGGCCATCGAGCTGAACCTCGCCTTCCGCAACCTCACGCGGGCCTCGATGCTGCGGCTCGCGACGGGACAGCAGATGGTCGAGCACTTCGTCGACCGGAAGGTCGATGTGGAACCGCTGACCGCGGCCGACCTCGCGGAGGGCGGCGGCGCGCAGCTCTCCGACGGACTGAGGCGACAGCTCGCCAGGCACTGCCCGTTGTGGTTCTACGTGCTGCGCGAGGCCGAGGTGAGGGGCGGCGGAAAGCTGACGGGCGTCGGCGGGCGCATCGTCGCCGAGGTGTTCCACCGGGCCATCGAGGGCAGCCGGCACTCCATCGTGCGCGACCCCTTCTGGCGCCCCTTCCTCAGCCCCGTCCAGGAGCGCGAAGCCAAGAACGTCTTCGAGATGACGGACCTGCTGCTGTACGCCTTCCAGGGGCGGGCGGATCTGCTCAACCCCCTGGGTGTGAGCTAGCCGAAACCGGGGGCGCGGGTGGGCCGGGGGGACGCTTCCCCCGGCCCACCCGCGTGTTCCACCACGAACCCGCGCACCGGACTCGGCGGGCGCTGAACACTCGGCGGAGTCGGCACGTATCTGTGGGCCAAGGGTCAGTACCCACGGAGGAACCGTGACCACGACGATCGCCGGCGGCCGTGCCGCCCGCCGCCAGACGATGCGCCGCATCCGTCCGCGCCGCTCCCCGGCCGTCCCGCTGCTGCTCGCCGTCTGGGCGGGCGCGGCGGGTGTGCTGTGGCTGTGGTGGAACAACACGCCGTCCATCGCGGACACCAATGGCAGGATCCTCCAGGCGGGACGGATCACCGGCCTGCTGGCCGGGTATCTGATGGCACTCGTCGTGCTGCAGATGGCGCGGGTGCCGGCGCTGGAGCGGCGGGTGGGCTCGGACCGGGTCGCGCGCTGGCACGCCATGTCCGGCCGGTACACGCTCTGCCTCACCTTCGCGCACGTGTTCCTCATCATGTGGGGATACGCGCTGCAGGCCGGCAAGTCGCTCGGCGACATCGTCCAGCAGACCATGGACTCCATCAACCAGCTGCCCGACATGGGCAAGGCCGCCATCGGCACCGGCCTGCTGCTGGTCATCGGGCTGGTCTCGATCGGCCCGGTGCGCCGCAGGATGCCGTACGACACCTGGTACCACGTCCACCTGCTGACGTACGCGGCCGTGTTCCTGACCTTCTGGCACCAGCTCACCACCGGCAACGACTTCGTCGTGGAGCCGACCGCGAAGACCGCCTGGTACGTGCTGTACGGGTCGGTCACCGCGCTCGTGATCTGGTACCGCATCCTCACGCCGATCCGGCTGAACCTGCGGCACCGGATGTACGTCGAGGCGGTCATCGAGGAGGCGCCCGGCATCGTGTCGGTGCTCATCGGCGGGCGCAAGCTGCACCGGATGGGCGCGGAGTCCGGGCAGTTCTTCCGGTGGCGGTTCATGGCTCCGGGGATGCGGTTCAGCTCGCACCCGTACTCGCTGTCGGCGGCGCCGCGTCCGGGGCTGCTGCGGATCACGGTCAAGGCGAACGGCGACCACAGCTCGGCGCTGAGCGGGCTGAAGCCCGGCGTGAAGGTGTGGGCCGAGGGCCCCTACGGCGCGATGACGGCGTCCCGGCGCAGCCAGGGCAAGGTGCTGCTGGTGGCCGGCGGGGTGGGGATCACGCCGATGCGGGCGCTCTTCGAGACGCTGCCGGGCGCGGCCGGGGACATCACCCTTCTCTACCGGGCCAACAGCACGCAGGACCTGGCGCTGTGGGACGAGCTGGCGAAGATCGCCGACGAGCGGGGGGCGCGGCTGATGTACGCGGTCAACAGCCCCGACGGTGAGCGACCCGACATCTCGGCGGAGTCCCTGCGCCGCAAGCTGCCGGACATCGATGAGCACGACGTCTTCATGTGCGGGCCGGCCGGCTTCGCCCAGGGCGTGTACGAGGCACTGCGCGGCGCCGGGGTCCCCGCCCGCCGCATCCATCACGAGTCGTTCGAGATGTGACGACGGGAATCCACGGGCCGGCGGGAAGCACCACGGACCCACGGCAAGCAACGGGAATCAGGAGCGATGAAGAAAAGCCACCCTCTGCGGCGTGTAGTGCTCGCCAGCGCCGCCACCGTGTCCGGGATCGTGCTGCTGCTGTCGCTGAAGCCGGCGGACGACCCGGCCAACTCGGCAGCCGGACTGCCCCCGCAGTCCTCGGTCCAGGGCGGCGCCCAGGCCGCCGCGGGCAACGGCACGGTCACCGGCGACGTGGTGCAGACGCAGTACGGGCCGGTGCAGGTCCGCCTGACCATGGCCGACGGGAAGATCACCCAGGCCGAGGCCGCGCAGCAGCCCAAGGGCGGTCAGAGCGACCAGATCAATGCCAACGCCGTACCCAAGCTCAACCAGGCGGCGGTCGCCGCGCAGAGCGCGGACATCGACGCGGTCTCCGGGGCCACGTACACCAGCGCCGGCTACAAGAAGTCCCTGCAGTCGGCGCTCGACAAGGCGAAGGCGAGCGCGGGGTCGCAGGGCTCCGGCGGCGCCGCCCAGGTCTCCGGCACCTTCACCGGTGACGCGGCGGACACGCAGTACGGGGCCGTGCAGGTCCGGATCACCGTCGCCAACAACAAGATCACCAAGGCGGAGACCGTCCAGCAGCCCAAGGGCGGTCAGAGCGACCAGATCACCGGCAACGCCGTACCCAAGCTCAACCAGGCCGTGGTCACCAAGCAGAGCCCGCAGATCGACGCGGTCTCCGGAGCGACCTACACCAGCGCCGGCTACAAGAAGTCCCTCCAGTCGGCGATCGACAAGGCGAACGCGAGCGCCGGATCGCAGGGCTCGGGGTCGCAGGGTTCCGGGTCTCAAGGCTCCGGGTCTCAGGGCTCCGGGTCTCAGGGCTCGGGGTCGCAGGGCTCCGGGAGCGCCCAGGCGTCCGGCACCTTCACCGGTAAGGCGGCCCAGACGCAGTACGGGACGGTGCAGGTCCGCGTCACCGTCGCCAACGGCAAGATCACCAAGGCGGAGACCGTCCAGGCCCCCAAGGGCGGCCAGAGCGACCAGATCACCGCCAACGCCGTACCCAAGCTCAACCAGGCGGCGGTCACCGCCGGCAACGCCGACATCGACGCGGTCTCCGGGGCCACCTACACCAGCGCGGGCTACAAGGAGTCCTTGCAGTCGGCGCTGGACCAGGCCGGTGGCTGACACGGTGGCCGAGTCGGCGCAGGCTCCCGCCGCGGTGCGTCACGCGGAGGAGGTCATGGGGACGGTCTTCTCCTTCGACGTCCGCGGCGGGGAATCCGCGGCGGTGCAGGCGGCTCTCCGGGAGGCGGTCGCCTCACTGCACCGGGTCGACGAGGTGTTCAGCACCTACCGCGAGGACAGCCAGATCTCCCGGCTGGCGCGCGGGGAGCTGAGCGTCGAGGAGTGCGATCCCGAGGTGGCCGAGGTGCTGGAGCTGGGCGCCGAGGCGGAGCGGACGAGCGACGGCTGGTTCAGCACGCGCTACCAGGGCCGGCTCGACCCGACCGGGATCGTGAAGGGGTGGGCCGCCGAGCGGGCGGCTCGTCTCGTCGCCGAGGCGGGCGTGAGCGGGGTGAGCGTCAACGGCGGCGGCGATGTGCAGTTGCTGGGCGTGCCCGGGCCGGAGCGCCCGTGGCGGGTCGGGGTGTCCGATCCGCTGCGGCCGGGCGGACTCGCGGCGGTCGTCTCCGCGGCCGGCGCCGACGAGCTGGCCGTCGCCACCTCCGGGACGGTGGAGCGCGGCGCCCACATCATCGACCCGCGCACCGGCCGCTCCGCGGTGACCGACCTCGTCGCCGTGACGGTCGTCGCCCCCAGCCTGACCTGGGCGGACTGCTGGGCGACGGCCGCGTTCGCGATGGGGTCGCGGGAGGGGCTGGCCTGGCTGGAGTCGCTGCCGGACGTGGAGGCTCTGCTGATCACGGCGGGCGACGAGGTGCGGTGTACCGGGGGCTTGGCGAGCCGGTTGGGCTGACCGCCGGTTTGCTGCGCGGCCGGGGTCCGCGCCGGAGGGTGGTTCGCGCAGCCCGGCGCGGGCGGGGTGCCTCCCCCAGAGGGGGACCCCCAGCGCCCACCCGTGCCACCCTGGGGCGCCTCCCGGGCCCTTGAGGCACTGGGGGAGGCACGACTGCCCGCAGCTCAGCGGAGCTGAAGGGGCGCGGGGCCGTGTCGGCATGCGGCTCCGCCGCGTGGGCGCGACCAGCCCGCACCCCACCTGCGGTCGGCGTACGACCGCCGCCCGCCCCCTCAGTGGCCGTTCTGAGCCAGGCGCAGCAGGTGGTCGGCCAGGGCCTGACCGCCCGTCGGCTCCCGGCTGATCAGCAGCAACGTGTCGTCGCCGGCGATCGTCCCGAGGATGTCGTGCAGCTCGGCCTGGTCGATCGCCGAGGCGAGGAACTGGGCCGCGCCCGGCGGGGTGCGAAGGACCACGAGGTTGGCGGAAGCCTCCGCGGAGATCAGCAGCTCCTGCGACAGCCGCCGCATCCGCTCCTCCTTCGCCGACTCCCCCAGCGGGGCGCGAGGCGTACGGAAACCGCCCTCGCTCGGCACCGCGTAGATCAGGTCGCCGTCGGTGTTGCGGATCTTCACCGCGTTCAGCTCGTCCAGGTCCCGGGAGAGCGTCGCCTGGGTGACGCTCAGCCCGTCGTCGGCGAGCAGCTTCGCCAACTGGCTCTGGGAGCGGACCGGTTGCCGGTTGAGGATGTCCACGATCCGGCGGTGGCGGGCGGTGCGCGTCTGCGGCACGGCGGGCCCGTTCGCCCCCGGCTGCTCGTGGTCCTGCGCCTGGCTCATCGTCGTCTCATTCTCCGGATCGTCCGTCCCCGTGACCTGCGTCGAGGAGGCCCGGCAGCGCCCCGAGGAAGGCGTCCGCCTCGTCGTCGCCGAGGTTCAGCGGCGGCATCAGCCGGACGACGTCGGGGGCGGGCGCGTTCACGAGGAATCCGGCCTCCTGAGCCGCCTGCTGCACCTGGGGTGCGAGCGGCTCGGTGAGCACGATACCCAGGAGCAGACCCGCGCCCCGGACATAATCGATCAACGGGTGGCCCAGCCCCTCGATTCCGTCCCGCAACTTCCCGCTCTGCCGCTTGACGTTCTCCAGCAACCCCTCGTTCTCGATGGTGTCGAGGACGGCGAGCCCGGCGGCGCACGCGACGGGGTTCCCGCCGAAGGTCGTCCCGTGGTGACCGGGCTGGAGGAGTTCCGCGGCCCGCCCGAAGGCGACCGTCGCAGCGAGCGGCAGCCCGCCGCCCAGCCCCTTCGCCAGCGTCACGACGTCCGGCAGGACCCCTTCGTGGGCCTGGTACTCGAACCAGTGCCCGGTGCGGCCGACGCCCGTCTGCACCTCGTCGAGCACCAGCAGGGACCCGGTGGCGGCCGTGATGGCGCGGGCCGCCTTCAGATAGCCGGCGGGCGGGACGACGACGCCGTTCTCGCCCTGGATCGGCTCGATGATCACGAGGGCCGTCTCCTCGGTGACCGCGGCGGCCAGCGCCTGCGCGTCGCCGTACGGGACGTGCGTGACGTCGCCGGGGAGCGGCAGGAACGGGCCCTGCTTGGCGGGCTGGCCGGTGAGGGCCAGGGCGCCCATGGTGCGGCCGTGGAAGCCGCCGGTGGTGGCGACCATGTGGGTCCGCCCGGTCAGCCGGCCGATCTTGAAGGCGCCCTCGTTGGCCTCGGCGCCGGAGTTGCAGAAGTAGACCTTGCCGTCGCGGCCGAAGTGCCGCAGCAGCCGTTCGGCGAGGGCGACGGGCGGTTCGGCGATGAAGAGGTTGGAGACGTGACCGAGGGAGGCGATCTGTGTGCTGACGGCTTCCACGACGGCCGGGTGCGCGTGGCCGAGCGCGTTGACCGCGATGCCGCCGACGAAGTCGAGGTACTCCTTGCCGTCGGCGTCCCACACCTTGGTGCCCTCGCCGCGCACGAGGGGCAGCCTCGGGGTGCCGTAGTTGTTCATGAGCGCGCCCTGCCACCGCGCGGTCAGGTCCTGGTTGCTCGTGGCGGCGTTGCTCATGACGACTCCCCCTGTTCATCCGGCTTCTCGTCGGGCACGACCATCGTGCCGATGCCCTCGTCGGTGAAGATCTCCAGCAGGATCGAGTGCTGGACCCGCCCGTCGATGACGCGGGCGGTGGTGACGCCGCCTCGCACGGCGTGCAGACAGCCCTCCATCTTCGGGACCATGCCGGAGCTCAACTCCGGCAGCAGCTTCTCCAGTTGGGAAGCGGTGAGGCGGCTGATCACCTCGTCGGAGTGGGGCCAGTCCTCGTAGAGGCCCTCGACGTCCGTGAGGACCATGAGGGTTTCGGCGCCCAGTGCCGCAGCGAGTGCCGCAGCAGCCGTATCAGCATTGACGTTGTAGACATGTCCGTCGTCCTGCGAACGGGCGATCGAGGAGACGACCGGGATACGGCCGTCGGCGAGCAGGGCCTCGATCGCGCCCGTGTCGATCGAGGTGATCTCGCCCACCCGCCCGATGTCGACCAGCTCGCCGTCGATCTCGGGCTGGTGCCGGGTGGCGGTGATGGTGTGCGCGTCCTCGCCGGTGAGGCCGACGGCGAGTGGTCCGTGCTGGTTGAGCAGCCCGACCAGCTCGCGCTGCACCTGCCCGGCGAGCACCATCCGTACGACGTCCATGGCGTCCTCGGTGGTGACGCGCAGGCCGGCCCTGAACTCGCTGACGATGCCGTGCTTGTCGAGGGCGGCGCTGATCTGCGGGCCGCCGCCGTGCACGACGACCGGCCTGAGGCCGGCGTGGTGCAGGAACACGACGTCCTGCGCGAAGGCGGCCTTCAGCTCCTCGTCGACCATGGCGTTGCCGCCGAACTTGATGACGACGGTCTTGCCGTTGTGGCGGACCAGCCAGGGCAGCGCCTCGATGAGGATCTGGGCCTTGGGCAGTGCGGTGTGCTTACGCGTGGTGCTCATGACGAATAGGCGCTGTTCTCGTGGACGTAGTCGGCGGTGAGGTCGTTGGTCCAGATGGTGGCGGTCTCGGAGCCGGCCGCGAGGTCGGCGACGATGTGGACCTCGCGGTAGCGCATGTCGACCTTGTCGCGGTCCTCGCCGACGCCGCCGTTCTTGCACACCCAGACGCCGTTGATGGCGACGTTGAGCCGGTCGGGCTCGAAGGCGGCGCTGGTGGTGCCGATCGCGGAGAGCACGCGGCCCCAGTTGGGGTCCTCGCCGTGGATGGCGCACTTGAGGAGGTTGTTGCGGGCGATGGAGCGGCCCACCTCGACGGCGTCGTCCTCGGTGGCCGCGTTGACCACCTCGATCCTGATGTCCTTGCTGGCGCCCTCGGCGTCCCTGATCAGCTGCTGTCCGAGGTCGTCGCAGACGGCGCGTACGGCCTCGGCGAACTCCTCGTGGGCCGGGGTGACGCCGGAGGCGCCCGAGGCCAGCAGCAGCACGGTGTCGTTGGTGGACATACAGCCGTCGGAGTCGACGCGGTCGAAGGTGACCTTGGTGGCGGCGCGCAGGGCCGAGTCCAGTGCGTCGCTGTCGAGGTCGGCGTCGGTGGTGAGGACGACGAGCATGGTGGCGAGGCCCGGGGCGAGCATGCCGGCGCCCTTGGCCATGCCGCCGACGGTCCAGCCGTCCTTCGTCACGACGGACGTCTTGTGGACGGTGTCGGTGGTCTTGATGGCGATGGCCGCCTTCTCACCGCCGTGCTCGGACAGCTGACCGACGGCCGTCTCCACGCCGGGGAGCAGCTTGTCCATCGGGAGCAGCACGCCGATCAGGCCGGTGGAGCAGACGGCGACCTCGCCCGCGCCCACGCCCAGCGCGTCGGCGGCCTTCTCGGCGGTGGCGTGGGTGTCCTGGAAGCCCTTCGGTCCCGTGCAGGCGTTGGCGCCGCCGGAGTTGAGGACGACGGCCGACAACCGGCCGCTCTTCAGCACCTGCTCGGACCACAGCACGGGGGCGGCCTTCACACGGTTGGAGGTGAAGACACCGGCGGCGGCACGGCGGGGCCCGTTGTTGACCACGAGGGCCAGGTCCGGGTTGCCGTTCTCCTTGATCCCGGCGGCGATGCCCGCCGCCGCGAACCCTTTGGCTGCCGTGACGCTCACGGTGCGACTCCGATCGTGGAAAGTCCGGTGGTCTCGTCGAGACCGAGGGCGATGTTCATGCTCTGGACGGCGCCGCCCGCGGTGCCCTTGGTCAGGTTGTCGATGGCGCTGATCGCGATGATGCGGCCCGCCGCCTCGTCGTACGCGACCTGTACCTGAACGGCGTTGGAACCGTGGACGGACGCCGTGGCGGGCCACTGGCCCTCGGGCAGCAGGTGGACGAAGGGCTCGTCGGCGAAGGCCTTCTCGTAGGCGGCACGCAGGGACTCGGCGGTGACGCCCTCCCTCGCGGAGGCGCTGCACGTGGCCAGGATGCCCCGGGGCATCGGCGCGAGGGTCGGTGTGAAGGAGACGGTGACCCGCTCCCCCGCCGCCGCGCTGAGGTTCTGGATCATCTCGGGCGTGTGCCGGTGGCCGCCGCCGACGCCGTACGGCGACATGGAGCCCATGACCTCGCTGCCCAGCAGGTGCGGCTTGGGCGCCTTGCCCGCGCCGGAGGTGCCGGAGGCGGCGACGATCACGGCCTCGGTCTCGGCCAGTCCGGCCGCGTACGCCGGGAAGAGCGCGAGGGAGACGGCCGTGGGGTAGCAACCGGGGACCGCGATGCGCTTGGACCCCTCCAGCGCGGCGCGGCCGCCCGGCAGTTCGGGGAGGCCGTAGGGCCAGGTCCCGGCGTGCGCGGAGCCGTAGAACTTCTCCCAGTCGGCCGGGTCCTTCAGCCGGAAGTCGGCGCCCATGTCGACGACGAGGACGTCCGGGCCGAGCTGCTCGGCGACGGCGGCGGACTGGCCGTGCGGGAGGGCGAGGAAGACGACGTCGTGTCCGGCGAGGACCTCGGGGGTGGTCTCGGCCAGCACCCGGTCGGCCAGCGGCAGCAGGTGCGGCTGGAGCGCGCCCAGCTTCTGCCCGGCGTTGGAGTTGCCGGTCAGGGCGCCGATCTCGACCTCGGGGTGCGCGAGGAGCAGGCGCAGCGCCTCGCCGCCCGCATATCCGCTCGCTCCGGCCACTGCCGCACGTACCGCCATGTCCACCCTCCTCTTGGATGGCATGACTATACGTGCCTATGCACGTTTATACAATCTCCTCTCGTCGCGGCAGGGCGTCCGCGTCCTGCCGCCGGCGGACGGCGGTGAGGGTGCCGAGCAGGATCAGGCCCAGCAGAGACGCTCCCCCGACCACCATGCCGAGCCGCAGACCGGGCGGGTGGAAGGTGCAGGTCAGACGTGCCGAGGAGCCGTCGAGGGGCACGGCGATCAGCCCGTAGCGCTGACCGGCGGGTACGGCGGGATCGTCACCCGTGGCGCAGCGCCACCCGGCGATCCGGGGGACCGCGACGACGGCCGTTCCCAGGCTGCCTTCGGGGAGTTCGGCGCGGAGGGTGCCGTCGTCCACGGTCACCGCGGTGGCGCCGGTGGCCGTGAGCCTTTCGGCGGCGGCACGGAGCCGTGCGGTGTCCAGGCAGCCGACCGCGCCGTCCGGGACGGTGCCCGTCCGGTCGGGGGACAGCTCGATCCGCACCTGCCCGGACGCCGGGACCGTGCCGAGCCGCTGCATGGCGGCGATCTTGGTGACGGGGCGGTCGGACCGGAAGCGCCCGGTCGGGCCGCCGGCGAGGTCACCGGCCAGCCGTGCGGTGCCCGCGAAGTGCGGCGCCCACAGGTACACCTCGGTGCCCGCCGGGCACCGGGCCGTGACCGTCGGCTTCCGCCCGGCGGTCACGGGCCGGGGAGCGTCGACGCGCACACCCGGCCGCTCGTCCTCGCCGCGGTCCGCGGGTTTCCCGTCGCCGGTGCGCACCGTGAGCCGGGGCACGGTGTAGACCCGGGTGCCCAGCAGCAGTTCCTGGTTGCGGTACGGCGACGGTCCGAAGGCAGACACGCCCGTGTGGGCGGAGGTGCCGGCCGGCCTCACCGTCACCAGGGGCGGTACCTCCTGCCGGGACACGGTCACCCGGCTGCCGTCCTGCGGGAACCAGTTCTGATGCGGGTCCGGCGGGGAGTGCACCCGCGCGCCGACGGAGAAGATCACGTCCGTGACGGCGTTGTCCAGGCTCTGCAGGCTGCGGCCTCCCGAGGTCCAGCCGCCCCCGAGCGCGGGGAGCAGACGGAAGAGCACGTCGGAGGTGTGGCTGCTGTAGTACTGGGCGCCCTGGCCGCCCACCGTCAGCGGGTCGTTGCCGACGGTCTGCTCCCGGCCCGGGTCGGTGCGGTACCGGGGCCAGCCGTCGGCCTGTGCGACGGCCTCGGCCTGCTGCGCCTGCCGGTCGCCCCAGGGCGCGTAGTCGTCCATGTGGCCGAGCCGCATCCGGGTGGCGACGGCGGAGGTGGCGGTGGCCTCGCCGAACTGCGTGCCGATGAGCAGCGCCGCGGCCAGCACGGCCGCCCCGGTGCGGCGCCCGTCGGCGAGGGGGCGTCCCGCGTCCGTGCGGCCGAGCAGGGCCAGCCCGCCCAGCGCGCCGGCGACGGCGAGGAGTAGCACCGGCCAGGCGAAGGGGCGCACCAGGTCGCTTCGGCTCGCGAGGGCGGCGATCAGTGCGAGCAGCGTGCCCGCCGCGCCCAGCGCGCGCCGGTCGGGTGGGCCGTACGAGAGCGAGTGCCAGGCCGCGACCACCAGCAGTGCGCACACCACGAAGGCTTCGCGGTAGCCACTGCCCTGCGGGGTGGCGAAGGCGTGCCAGAGCAGTTGGGTCGGGCCCCACTGCATCGACAGCGTCACCCCGGCCACCAGCAGGGTCCACCCGGTGCGCACCCGGGCGGGAGCCGACCGCTGGAAGGGCAGGGCGAGGGCGAGCAGCAGCGCCGTGGTGCCGACGTGGAGGGCGGGCGAACCGAAGCTGTACGTCGTCGGCAGCAGCCGGGCCGCCAGGTCCTCCGTCGCCACCGGCGCGAAGTCCCGGAACCTGCCGGGGGAGGCGTGCGTGCTGCCGAAGTACACCACCGTCACCAGCGGTGCGGCCAGGCCCGTGCCGAGGGCGAAGGTCAGGCCGGCCCGGCCCGCCGCGGCGAGCGTCTGCCGACGTGGGAGTCCGGAGAGCCACAGCCTGAGCAGCACCACGAGGCCGGCGGCGAGGGTGGCCATGTACGCCGTGTAGAAGTTGGCGATCCACGCCGCCGTCACGACCAGCACCCCGAGGACCGGGCGCCGTCCGTTCAGCGTCCATGCGCCGACCAGGCACAGCAGGGGCAGGGCGATCAGACCGTCGAGCCACATCACGTTGTACACGGCGGTGGCCACGGTCCAGCCGCACAGGGCGTAGGACGCGCCCAGCAGGCCCGCCGTCCACCAGCGGCCGGGCCGCAGGCGCAGCAGCAGCCAGGCCATGGCGGCACCGGCGCACGCGATCTTCAGCACGGTGATCACGTACACCGCGAGGTCGATCCCGTCCCGTGGGAAGACCGCCACGAGCAGGGCGAACGGGCTGGTGAGGTAGGTGCCGAGGTCGGGGAGGAAGCTCGCGCCGAATCCTGACTGCCAGTTCATGAGAAGGCCGCCGTCGGAGCGTCCGTGCAGCAGATCCCACAGGTGTGCGTGGAACGGCAGGTACTGGTTGCCCAGGTCGTTGACGCTCCGGGTGCGGGGGCCGAAAGGGAAGCTGCGGGCGACGGCGTCGGCGGCGCAGAGCGTGGTCACGGTGAGGAGAGCCGCGAGCAGGGCGGCCCGCCGCGGTCCGGTCGGGCGGGGCAGCCGGAACCAGGTGAGCCGGGCGCGGACCTGGCCCGTCGGCGGCTCGGCGGGCCGGCGCGGCGTGGGTCCGGGGGCTCTGCCGTCGTCGGCGGCCGGTGTCGCCGGCTCCGGAGAGGTCGTCGATGTCACGGTCGGGCAAGCCCTCCAGAGAATCCGGCAGGGGCCGGGTCGATTCGCCGCATGAGACGGCTGATCCTTCCCGTCGGCAGTGCCTCCACGGAAAGCATCGGGGGAAATCCCGAACAAGACTCCAGGCCTTTTGACGGTATTGCGTGACCATCGGGGAAACGGGAAATGTCCCGCACGTGATGCGTGCCTCAGGGAAATCGACCCGGCATGAGCGAGGGCCGTGCGGACGCCCGGTGAAAGGCGTCCGCACGGCCCGGCGGTACTTCCCGGAGGGTGAACCCGCCTACCTCTGCTTGATGCGCAGGAAGGTGATCGAGTTCGCCGGGAAGGTGTACGTGAACTTGGCGGCGACTCCGGTGAAGGTGGAGCTCACCGGGGCGACCGGGGTCTCCGTCTCGGTGTTGACCGCGTTCGGCGCGGCGGCCAGCGTGGTCACCCGGGCCTTGGAGGCGACCTTGGCGCCGCCGAGGTCGATCGCCGTACGGGCGTCCACGGACTGGGCGTTGACGACCTTGACGATCAGGTCGCCGGTCTTCTTGTCCCAGGTGGCGACCTGGCGGAACGGCTCGGCCGGCTTGTCGTCGGTGAAGCTGCCCCACTCCTGGCCGTCGAGGTACAGGGTGACCTGGCGGCCCCGCACCTTGATGTCGATGTCGTAGGCGCGGCCCGTCTCGATCGTCCCGGCCTTGGAGATCAGCGTCGACTTGCCGCCGTCCACGGCCTGCTCCACGGCGGTGGTGGTGTTGTTCCAGCCGCCCAGGTTCCACCAGTAGTAGTTGCCGGTGTCCTTGACGCCGAAGGCGACGAGGAAGCCCTCCTTGCCGGACTTCTTGGTGGCCTTCACGTGCAGGTCGTAGTCGTGCCAGTTCGTGTCACCGGCCGAGACCATGGTGTTCTCGGCGGCGACGTCGGTCTGCACGTACTGCCCGTCCTGGACGGACCAGCTGCCGCCGCCGGTGTGCGTCCACCGCGAGGCGTCACCGGAGAAGTCGTCGGTCAGAAGGGTGTTGCCGTCCGCGTCCGTGACCTTCACGTCGTCGTACGCCGCCGTCGTCGCCCAGGTGGACAGGCCCACGGCGCCCGTGATCGGGCCCTGCAGCGACGGGGTCCCGGTGGCCGTGGACGGCACCACCCGGTCGCCGACGTTGTTCATGAACAGCTTCTGGACCTCGTAGTTGGCCGAGTTCCAGGAGGCGTGGTTGTTGAACCACACCAGGTCCGGGCTCCACTGCACATAGTCCTCGTTGGCGAACAGCGGGGCGTAGGAGGCGAGCTTGACGACGTCCGCGTTGCGTTCCAGGCCGGTCATGAAGGCCGCTTCGGCGAGGCCGTTCTTGAAGGCGTTGCCCCAGGAGGCGTACTCGCCGAGGAAGACCTTCGGGCCGTTCCTGTCGTAGGAGTCGTAGCGGTCGTTGTTCTGCAGGAACCACTGCGGGCTGTTGTAGTAGTGCTCGTCGACCATGTCGACCTTGGCGTCCTTGTTGAGCTGCCAGGCGGTGTCGAAGGTCGAACCGGCGTCGTCGGGGCCGGAGTTGGAGATCACCGTCATGTACGGGTACTTCGCCTCGATCGCGGCGCGGAACTCCTTGAACCGGGCGAAGAACTCGTTCGGGAGGTTCTCCTCGTTGCCGACCTCGATGTGGGTGAGGTGGAAGGGCTTGGGGTGGCCCATCTGCGCGCGCTTCCTGCCCCAGGTCGAGGTCACCGGGCCGTTGGCGAACTCGATGAGGTCGAGGGTGTCCTGGATGTGCCGCTTGAGCAGCGCGTCGTCGACGACGGCCTTGTTCTGGCCGCAGCCGGTCACCAGGGCGGGGACGACGGGCAGCGGCATCGCGCCGACGTCCTCGGCGAAGCGGAAGTACTCGTAGTAGCCGAGGCCGTAACTCTGGTTGTAGCCCCAGAAGTTGGAGTTCGTGGCGCGCTGCTCGACCGGGCCGATCGTGTCCTTCCACTGGTAGGAGCGGGCGCGCTGCCAGCCGGAGGCCTCGCTGTAGTCCTGCATGGAGCCCGTGTTGACCAGGCAGCCGCCGGGGAAGCGCACGAAGCCCGGATGCAGGGCGGCGATCTTCTCGGCGAGGTCCTTGCGCAGACCGTTGGGCTGGTGCTTGTAGGTGTCGCGCGGGAAGAGCGACACCATGTCGAGCGCGGCGGCGCCCGAGGAGGCCACGGTCAGACGGCCGTCGCTGCTGGTGCGGGTGGCGGTGAAGGTCGCCTTGTACCTGGCCCAGCCGCCGGTGCGGACGGCCACCCGGCGGGCGGTGGCCAGGGCGCCGTCGGCGTCCTGCAGGGAGACCGTCAGCGTGGTGCCGCTCTCGGCGCGGGCCCACACCGAGAAGTCGTACTTCTTGCCCTGCTCGACCCGGATGCCGGTGTTGTAGCCGGCGTTGGTCACGGACGAGCCGGCGCCCAGGGACAGGTAGTTGCGGTTGCGCTCGTTGAGGCGCCCGGCGTCGTTCAGGACCTGGGCCGTGCCGTCGACCGTCCAGGAGGTCAGCGGGGTGTAGGAGCGGTTGTCGACGGTGGAGTACTCGAAGGATCGGTTCTGCACGAGTTCGGCGTACAGGCCGCCGTCGGCGGCGCGGTTGATGTCCTCGAAGAAGACGCCGTACATCGTGTCGTCGATCCTGGCGCCCTTGGCGGTGGGGTCGACGGTGATCGCGTAGTCGGTGACGTCCTCGGCGTGCGCGGGGGCGGGGAGGAGGGTGGTGGCCGTCAGGAGGGCGGTGGTGGTGAGACCGAGTCTCCAGCGGGTGCTGCGGGTGGTGCCGGTGGTGCTGCGTGACATGGATACTCCGCGGCTCTCTGTTCACAGATGTTCGAAATATCGGACCTTGATCAGCACTTCGAACGGCAAGATAGGGAGGGGGTCGGAGCGCGTCAATGGGGCGTGCACCAACCGATGCGACGGAGGGCGGCACGCGATGGGCGAGTTCTGGCCAGTGCCGGACGCTCTGGCATACCTCGCCGGGATGTGGCGGGTGGAGCGTTCGGTGCGGGATCTGACGAGCGGCGACGCGGGCACGTTCACCGGCCGCACCGGTTTCCGGCCACTCGGCGAGGGCGGCGGTCTGCTGCACGAGGAGTCCGGCACTTTCGTCTGGCAGGGCGTGGCCAGGCCCGCCGAACGGACCCTGCGCTTCCTGCCGGGACCGGCGCCCGGTACGGCGGAGGTACGGTTCGCCGACGGCCGCCCCTTCCACGACCTCGACCTGACGACGGGACGGCATGCGGCCGGCCATCCCTGCGCGGCGGACCTCTACCGGGGCGAGTTCACCGTGCGGGACGCGGACCACTGGCGGACGGTCTGGCGGGTGGGCGGCCCGGCGAAGAACCTCCTGCTCACCACGGAGTACACGCGCGAGAGCGCCGGTCACGCGCGCGACGGCTGAACCGGGGCCCCCTCGAAGCGCAGGTTCCAGCGGCCGCCCAGGCCGGTGACGGTGGTCGTCGACAGGGGCCGTACATCGATGTTCCAGTACGTCGAGGGCGGCGCCTTGAGCGCGTACACCAGCGCGGCGCGGATCACGCTCGGCTCGGCCACGGCGACGATCCGGCCGCCGTCCTCCACGGGCCGGGTGTCGAGCCAGCCGCCCACCCGCGAGACGAACTCCAGCAGCGACTCACCGCCGTGCGGAGTGGCCCGCGGATCGGCGAGCCAGGCGTCCACGGCCTCCGGCTCCCGCGCCATCGCCTCACCCAGGGTGAGCCCCCGCCAGCGGCCCATGTCGCAGTCCCGCAGGGCGAGTTGGGCCAGCGGGGCGTATCCGAGCGCGTCCCCGGTGGCGCGGCTGCGCGGGGTCGGCGAGCAGTAGCGCAGCTCGGCCGCCGCGAGCGGCAGCAGCTCGCCGGCCACGCGCAGCACCTCGTCCCAGCCCGCCTGGTCCAGCGGCCGGTCGTCCTCGAAGCGCTCGGCGAGCAGCGCGGAGCTGCGCGCGGCGGCGACAAACGTGACCCGGAGTGCCATGCGGTGATGGTGGGACGCCCAAGTACGCAGGTCAAGGGATGTTGTGCGACATTTTCTCGGACTTCTCGAAAAGCAGCGCCATCCAGCGGTCGGGCTCCTTGAGCGCCTCGAAGCCGACCTTCTCGTACACCCCGTGCGCGTCCTCGGTGGCCAGCAGCATGCGGCGCAGTCCGAGCGGCAGCAGGTGGTCGCGGACGGCCACGACGAGGGACGTCCCGAGGCCCTTGCCCCGCACCGCCGGATCCACGTACACGTCGCACAGCCACGCGAAGGTCGCGCCGTCCGTCACCACGCGCGCGTAGGCGACCTGCTCCCCCGACGCCACGTCGTACACCCCGAAGTTCAGCGACCCGGCGATCGCCCGGTCCTGCTTCTCCCGCTCGCGCCCGAGCGCCCAGTACGCGTCCGTGGACAGCCAGCGGTGCACCCGCTCGGCGTCGATCCGGGCGGGGTCGGCGGAGATCTCGTAGCCCTCGGCGAGGGGCGGTGCGTCGTTCATGGGGGGACCCTCACAGATCACGCACCCCGTGTCGAACGGATTGCGCGAGCACGTCGTCGCACGCCACCCGCAGCCGCCGCACCCCCTCCGCGATCTCCTCCGCCCCGGCGACCGCCGCGAAGCTCAACCGCACGTACGGCGCCGGGGGTTCGGCGCTGAAGTACGGGCGGCCGGGGGTCAGGGCGACGCCCGCGCGCAGGGCCGCCGCCGTGAACGCGCTCTCTCCCCCGGAGCCGAAGGCCTGGGAGGTGCCCCCCGTGCCGTCGGGCAGGCGCAGCCAGAGGTGGTAGCCGCCGGACGGGACGTGTGGGAGGGACAGTTCGGGCAGGTGCAGGGCCAGGGCGGAGGTCACCGTGTCGCGCCGGGTCTTCAGCTCGGCCGCGATCGCCCGCAGATGCCGTGGCCAGGCGGGTGAGCCGACGAGTTCCAGGGCGGCCTCCTGGAGCGGGCGGGGCACGAAGAAGGTGTCGACGACCTGGATGGCGCGCAGCCGTTCCAGGACGGGGCCGCGGGCGGCCAGGGCGCTGACCCGGAAGCTGGGCGAGGTCGCCTTGGTGAGCGAGCCGACGTGGACCACGACACCGTCGGGGTCGTCGGCGGCGAGCGGGCGCGGCAGCGGCCCGGCGTCCTCGTGCGCGAGCCGCCGCACGAAGTCGTCCTCGACGACGAAGGCGCCCGCCTCCCGAGCGATGCGCAGCACCTCACCGCGCCGGGCGGGGGCCAGGACGGCGCCGGTCGGGTTCTGGAAGAGCGGCTGGCAGACGAAGACCCGGGCTCCGGTCGCCCGGAACGCGTCCGCGAGCAGCTCCGGCTTCACGCCGTCCGCGTCGACCGGCACCGGCACGGGCCGCAGGCCCGCCGAGCGGGCGATCGCCAGCATGCCGGGGTAGGTGGGCGACTCGACGAGCACCGGCGCGCCGGGTGGGGCCAGGGCGCGCAGGGCGGTGGTGAGCGCCGTCTGGCCGCCGGCGCTCACCAGCACCTCCGCCGCGGTGACGGCGCCGCCGATGGAGCGCGCGAACCACTCCCGCAGCTCCGGCAGTCCCTCCATCGGCGGCCGCCCCCAGGTGCCGGGGCGCCGCCCGGCCCGCGCCAGGGCCGCGGACATCGCCCGCTCCGGCTGCAGCGAGGGATGCAGATAGCCGCCGTTGAACTCGATCACACCGGGCGGCGGAGCGGCCAGCGACACCGTGACGCCGGAGGCGTCCACCGAGCGCGGTACGAGGTCGGCGGCGCCGTCCGCGCTGAGCGCGACCTCCTGCCACGAGGTGTCGCCGGCCGACGCCGGCGCCGTACGCGGCCGGGCGCGGAAGGCCCCGGCGCCGGGCCGGGTGACCACCAGTCCCTCGGCGACCAGCTGGGCCAGGGCACGGGAGACGGTCACCGGGCTCACCCGGAACCGTTCGACCAGGGCCCGGCTCGACGGGAGCTTTCCACCAGGTGAGTAGCGGTCCAGTTCCCGCCGCAGCTGTTCCGCCAGTTCACCCACACTGCTACGCTCATGCATGAAGACACAGAGTAGCGCTACTACAGCCTCGGCGATAGCAGTCACCACCCCGGGAACTACACCGGGAACCGCTCCGCCGCCCACCCCGAACGCCGCCCCCCGGCGCCGGCCCGACCTCGGCGGCACCCTCCAGGCCGGTCTCGGTGTCATCGCCTTCTCCCTCACCTTTCCCGCCACCGCCTGGGGACTGGAGGGCTTCGGCCCCTGGTCGCTGGTCGCCGTGCGCTGCGTGCTGGCCGCGCTGATCGCCGGCGGCTGTCTGCTCGCTCTCCGCGTCCCGCCGCCCGCCCGCCGGCACTGGCCCGGTCTCGCGGTCGTGGCCGCCGGCGTCGTCGTCGGCTTCCCGATGCTCACCACGCTCGCCCTGGAGACGTCCACCACCGCGCACGCCGCGGTCGTCGTCGGTCTGCTGCCGCTGACCACGGCCCTGTTGTCCGCCCTGCGCGTCGGCTCCCGCCCCTCGCGCACCTTCTGGGCGGCGGCGCTGGCGGGCGCGGCCGCGGTGGCGGCGTTCACCGTGCAGCAGAGCGGCGGCGCCCTGACCACCGCCGACCTGTATCTGTTCGCGGCGCTGCTGGTGTGCGCGGCCGGCTACACCGAGGGCGGCCGGCTGGCCCGGGTCATGCCGGGCTGGCAGGTCATCGGCTGGGCGCTGGTGCTCTGCCTGCCGCTCGCCGTGCCCGCCGCCGCGCTCGCCCTCGCCCACGAGCCCGTCCGACTGACCGCGCACAGCATGGCCGGACTGATGTGGGTCGCGGCGGGCTCGCAGTTCCTCGGTCTGGTCGTCTGGTACCGCGGCATGGCGGCCATCGGCATCCCCAAGGCCAGCCAGTTGCAGTTGGCCCAGCCCCTGCTCACACTGGTGTGGTCGGTGCTGCTGCTGGGCGAGCACCTGACAGTGGCCGCCCCGCTGACGGCCGCGGCGGTGCTCGTCTGCATCGCCGTCACCCAGCGGGCGCGTGGCTGAGCGGGCCTACCCCGGCCCACTTCCCACCACCGCTCTGCGCCGTAGACTCAAGGCCACGGACCGCTGCTCCCGCACTTGGTGAGGAGGCCCCTTACGATGCGTGCAACCGTGGGCGACCAGCTTGTCCAGCACGGCAGGGTGGTCGGCCAACACGACAAGGTCGGCGAAATCGTCGAAGTACTGGGCCAGGAGGGCAACCCCCCGTACCGCGTCCGCTTCGAGGACGGGCACGAAGGCCTGTGCTCGCCCGGTCCCGACACCGAGATCCGTCACAAGGAGACCGGCCGGCGCTTCGGCCTCGGCCGATAGTCCGGTAGATCAGCGCGGGGGCTTCGCCGGCTGCCCGTAGTGGTCGGCGACCACCCGCGCCATCGCCCCGATCCGGTCCGCCGCCACGTCCTTGGCGGCGAAGAAGACATGCCCGCGCACCTCCGGATGGTCCTTGGCCAGGGTGAGGTGCCGGGACAGTTCGGCCGGGTTCTGCCAGGCCGCGGCCTGCGCCGGATCCCCGGCCCGGTACAACGCCTCCCCGATGTACAGCTTCGTCCTGCTCCCCCGCGCCACCTCCGCCCACCAGCGCACGAGCTCGGCGTAGTCGGCGGCGGGCAGACCGATGTGCCAGTACAGCTGCGGCACGATGTAGTCGATCCAGCCCTTGCGCACCCAGGTGCGGGTGTCGGCGTGGATGGCGTCGTACGACTGCAGGGCCTGGGTGTCCGAGCCGCGCGGGTCGGTGGAGGCGTTGCGCCACACCCCGAAGGGGCTGATCCCGAACCGGGTGGTGGGCCGGACGGCCCTGATCCGGGCCGCCGTCTCGCGCACCAGCCGGTCGATGTTGTCGCGCCGCCAGGCCGCCCGGTTCGGGAAGCCGCCGCCGTGGCGGTCGTAGGCCGCGTCGTCGTCGAAGCTCTGACCGGCCACCGGGTACGGGTAGAAGTAGTCGTCGAAGTGCACGGCGTCCACCGGGTACTTCTTCACCGCGTCGAGGATCGCGTCCTGCACGAACGCGCGGACCGCCGGCAGTCCGGGGTTGTAGTAGAGCTTCCCGCCGTACGGCACCACCCAGTCGGGGTGCCGGCGGGCGGGGTGGGAGGCGACGAGTCGGCCGAGGTCGGCATGGGTGGCGACCCGGTACGGGTTGAACCAGGCGTGCAGCTGTAGCCCGCGGGCATGGGCCTCCTTCACCGCCGTGCCCAGCGGGTCCCAGCCCGGGTCCTTGCCCTGGGTGCCGGTGAGGACCTGCGACCAGGGCTCGTACGGGGAGGGCCACAGCGCGTCGGCCGTCGGCCGCACCTGGAAGACCACGGTGTTCAGGCGGTCGCGGACCGCCAGATCCAGGTGGGCGAGCAGCTCGGACCGCTGCTGGGCGGCGGTCAGGCCCGGCCGGGACGGCCAGTCGCGGTTGGCGACCGTCGCCAGCCACATGCCCCGCATCTCCTGCACGGCCCGGCGGTCACCGTCGCGAGGCGCGCGCCCCCCGGCCGCCGCCCCCGTCGTCGTGAACGCCGACAGCGCGGCCAGCGCGAACGCCCGCCGAGTCAGTCGCCCCATGGCGCACATCCCCACATACACCGCGGATCCGCTCGGTCACGGATCGTCTCCGGGCCCCAGGATGCCCCCACCCCGGCGATCGATCATCGATACTTGCTAGTAACGTGCACGATCGGAGCAGGCCGACCGGGACCCGGCAGACCTGTCACAGCCATCAGCGTGAGCGCAGTGAAGGGGACGATGTGACGGACATCGAACGCGTGGGAGTGGTGGGCTGCGGCCAGATGGGCGCGGGCATCGCCGAGGTCTGCGCCCGCGCCGGACTCGACGTCAAGGTCGCCGAGACCACCGGCGAAGCCCTGGAGATCGGCCGCACCCGGCTGTTCAACTCCCTGGCCAAGGCCGCCGAGCGCGGCAAGATCACCGAGGAGGAGCGGGACGCGACGCAGGCGCGCCTGAGCTTCACCACGGACCTGGGCGAGTTCGCCGACCGCGACCTGGTCATCGAGGCCGTCGTGGAGAACGAGCAGGTCAAGACCGAGATCTTCCAGGTCCTGGACCAGGTGGTGACCCGCCCGGACGCCATCCTGGCCTCCAACACCTCCTCCATCCCGCTGGTGAAGCTGGCGGTCGCCACTTCGCGGCCCGACCAGGTCGTCGGCATCCACTTCTTCAACCCGGCCCCGGTGCAGAAGCTCGTCGAGCTGATCCCGGCGCTGACCACGTCGGAGGGCACGCTCAGCCGGGCGCAGCTGTTCGCCGAGAAGCTGCTGGGCAAGCACGCCATCCGCGCCCAGGACCGTTCCGGTTTCGTGGTCAACGCGCTGCTGATCCCGTACCTGCTCTCCGCGATCCGGATGTTCGAGACCGGCATCGCCAGCCGCGAGGACATCGACAACGGCATGGAGCTGGGCTGCGCCCACCCGATGGGTCCGCTGAAGCTCTCCGACCTGATCGGCCTGGACACGGTCGCCTCGGTCGCGCAGAGCATGTACGAGGAGTACAAGGAGCCCCTGTACGCCGCTCCCCCGCTGCTGCAGCGCATGGTGGACGCGGGCCGGCTGGGCCGCAAGACCGGCTCGGGCTTCTACACCTACGGCTGATCACCCTCGGTGACCCGCACGGGCCCGGCGCTCTTCGGAGTGCCGGGCCCGCGGCATTCACACGGCGTGCGCACACCGGGCCCGCATATGCCGCGCGCACACTCTCCCCACCGGCCCACCAGGCGAGTTCACTCATCATGCGCATGCAAGGGATGTGAGACGACTACGGAAAGGAGCGGAGACGTGACCGCCGATCCCGAGCATCCCGTCGTCCATGGAGAACTCGCGGAGTTACGGCGCCGGCTCGACGTGGCGTACGCCCGCGTCGAGGGCGGCCTGGCCCTGCTGACGCACCGCACCGAGGAGACCGCCAAGGAGGTCGACGAACTGAGCACCCGGATCGTCACGCTGGAGCCGCCCGCTGGCCGCTGCCGTCGCTCGCGGCGATCACGGCCGTCGGCGCCCTCGTGGTGACGATCTGGCAGGCCTTCGGACGCTGAGCGCTCCGCCGGGAACGCGGTACGGCGTGACCGGTCAGTGCACGACGTCCTCGCCGAGCCTGAGGTGGTGCAGGAGCAGTAAAGCGGCCGCCATGTTGGCGGCCGGGACCTCCCCACGGGCGACCATGTCGGGGACGAGCTTGAGCGGTACCCATTGCCGGCGGTCCGACTCGAAGTCGTCCACGGGGTGCCCGACGTACTCACCCTCGTCCGACCAGTAGATGTGGTGCCGGGCGTCGGTGAGGCCGTTGGACGGTTCCACGCTCATGAGGTGGTGCAGGGGTCCCGGTCGCCAGCCGGTCTCCTCCTCCAGTTCGCGGGCTGCCGCGCGGGCGACGTCCTCGCCGTCCTCGACGACGCCCGCCGCGAGTTCCCACCCCCAGCTGTCGGTGATGAAGCGGTGGCGCCACAGCAGAAGAACCTCGTTGGCCTCGTTGACCACGGTGGCCACGGCAACGGGCCGTAGTCGTATGAGGAAGTGGTCGAGGTGCCGGCCGTCCGGCAGTTCGACATCCGCGAGGTTGACGCGGAACCAGCGGTTTTCATACACAGTTTGTTCGTTCTGTTTCGTCCACTGCATGGCTCTGCCACCTTCCGTCGAGTAAGTGGCAATATCGCAGCAGGAACTGTGGGGCGCCGGTGTTCGGGTCCGGGTCCGGACAGAGCTCGCAAGGGTGTCTACAGCGGCACGCGCAGGGCCCCGTCGATGAGTTCGGCCGCCTCGGCCGTGCCCGCACAGCCGCTGCGCACCAGGTGTTCGCGCACCGCCCGGAGTCTGTCGCGCAGGCGTCGGGACTCCGTTCCCCGGGCCTGTTCGGCCATCCGCACCGCGGTGGCCACCGCCTTGTCGGCGTCGCCCTGGCGCAGTTCGATGGTGCTGAGCATGGCCAGCCGGTGCACCCGGCCCCGGTCGTGGGCGGGGGTGTGGACGGCGGCCGCCGCGTGCTCCGCGGCGGCGGTGAGGTCACCGAGACTGAGCAGGGCCTCCGCCACCTGGACGTTGACCAGACCCGGCTGGACATAGCCCGTCTCGTCGGGTTCGTGGCCGCGCCGGATGCGTTCGGCGGCCGTCTCGGCACGCCGGATGCACGACAGCGCGCTGGTGCCGTCGCCGAGGTGCGCGTACGCCTTCGCCTGCATCGCGTACAGGTCGGAGGCGAGGGCGGGGGTGATGTGCTTGTCCGCGGTGCGCAGCGCGGCCTCCGCGAAGGCGACCGCCTGCCGGTACTCCCGCATGAACAGCGACTGGTTGACGAGCAGCCCGATCACATACGCGCCGAGTCCCCGGTCCCCGCTGGCCTTTGCCAGCCGCAGCGCCTGGTGGAAGTAGCGCTGCGCGAGACCGTGCGCGTCGGAGTCGTACGCGCAGATACCGGCCACCGCCACCAACCCGCCCGTGGCCCGGTGCAGTTGACGGCCCGTCGCATCGGTGTAGCCGCCACGCAGCAGCGGGGCGGCCTCCGCGTTGAGGAAGCCGACGATCCGGCTGCGGGTCGCCACCCCGCCGACCTTGCGGTACATCTGCTCGTAATGGGTGCGGGCGGCGCGCAGCATCTCGATGTCGGCGGAGGTGACCCGGTGCCGGCCACCGCGCGAGACGTCGACGTCCTCGGGCGGGTTCTCCCACTCCCACACCGGCATCACGGCGGGCGTGCCGGTGACGGCTGGCGCGCCCAGCAGGTGCGGGCGCTGCTGTTCGTCAGAGCGCCACAGCGCGGTCGCCCGCTCGACGAAGCCGGACAGCGAGGTGCCGTGCGGGGCGGAGGGCTCCCCCGGCACACCGAGACCGATGTCGTCGAGGGTGACGGGCCGGTGCAGCCGGCCGGCGAGCACCTCGCAGATCAGGTCGGGCACCTGACCGCGCGGCCGCTGGCCCTTCAGCCATCGGGCGACAGCCGTGTGCTCGTAGCGCAGCGCGAGCCCCCGCGCACGACCCGCCTGGTTGACATGGGCGGCCAGACCCGCGTGGGAGATCCCCGCCTCGTCCAGGATCGCGTCGAGCAGTGTGTTGGGCTGCATGGGTGCCCCCCCGGTGGCTCGGTGCCGACGGCGCCACTCAGAGTAGCGGGTCCCCCTTCACACGGGGTGTGAACGGAATGCGCGTATCCGCAGGGTGTGCGCGCTGTCGCGCAGTGTTTCCAGTCGGTTGACTGAAATACCTCGCAAGAGGTTGGCCGGGCCGCCGGCTCCCCCTCGTAAGCGGCGGCCCGGCGTCTCGCTCCGCGGGTTGGGCGGGGGGACTACGGTGCGTCGTGGTCTCGTTGCGCGGTCGGGTGCGGGTGGTGGGTGGTCGCCCGCGCAGTTCCCCGCGCCCCTTGGGTCGCCCTCGCGTGTGTCAGGAAACGCCCGGGTGCAGGGGGCGCAGCCCCCGCGCCCCTCGGGTCGGTTGTCCTCACGTGTGTCACGAAACGCCCCTGGGGGGCAGGGGGCGCAGCCCCTGCCCCCCAGGGGCGCGGGGAACTGCGCGACCAGCCACGATGCACCCGCACCCGGCCGACCACACAGTCCCCCCACGGCGACTAGCCGCGCAGAACCGCCCCCGTCCGCTCGCCCGCCAGGGCGACCGCGGCATCCCGGGCAGCCGAGGCCTCATCGACCGTCAGCGTCCGGTCACCCGCGCGGAAGCGCAACGCGTACGCCAGCGACTTCTTCCCCTCGCCCAGCTGCGCGGCACTCTCGTACACGTCGAACAGCCGGATCCCCTCCAGCAGTTCGCCCGCGCCCTCACGCAGCGCGGCCTCGACCTCTGCGTGCGGGACGAACGCGTCGACGACGAGGGCGACGTCCTGCGTGGCGACGGGGAACGTGGAGATGCTCGGCGCCTGCGGCGTGCCGTCCCCGACCTGCTCCAGGACGTCCAGGTCCAGCTCCATCGCGGACGTCCGCGCGGGCAGTCCCAGAGCCTTCAGGACGCGCGGGTGCAGCTCGCCCGCGTGGCCGACGACCCGCTCGGCGCCGTCGACGACGACCACCAGCTCGGCGCAGCGGCCGGGGTGCCAGGGCCCGTACTGCCCGTTGCGCACGACGAGCTCGGCGCCCGCCTCACGGGCGACCGTCCGCGCCGCCTCGACGGCGTCGGCCCAGTCGGCCGGACGGCCCTTGCCCCACCAGCCGGCCT
>NZ_JBNCAQ010000052.1:0-60000 GCF_049808595.1 Streptomyces aurantiaciflavus
GGGGCCCCCCGCCTCCGCCCCCGAACCCCACCCCACCGCCGACCAGGCCAGCAAGGACGCCATGAGCAACGCGACGACCGACAGCCCCGCCCACTCCGCGAGCACCGCCAGCACGCTCATCACCAACATCGCCGCCCTGGTCACCAACGACCCCTCCCTCGGACGGAAGTCCCCCCGTTCGAGCAAATTCGAGAACGGGGGAGGATCCCCCCTCGGACTGATCCAGGACGCGGCTGTCGTCATCGACGGCGACCGCGTCGCGTGGACCGGTGAATCAAGCAAAGCACCCGCCACTGACAATCGGGTCGACGCCGGTGGCCGGGCGGTCGTCCCGGGCTTCGTCGACTCCCACTCCCACCTGGTCTTCGCGGGCGACCGGACGCAGGAGTTCAACGCCCGGATGTCGGGGCGGCCGTACAGCGCGGGCGGCATCCGTACGACCGTCGCCGCCACCCGCGCCGCCACCGACGACGACCTCGAACGCAACCTCACCCGCTACCTCACCGAGGCCCTCCGCCAGGGCACCACCACCCTCGAGACGAAGTCCGGCTACGGCCTCACGGTCGCCGACGAGTCCCGCGCCCTGCGGATCGCCGCCGCCCACACCGACGAGGTCACCTACCTCGGCGCCCACATCGTCCCCCCGGACCACGCCGACGACCCGGCCGCCTACGTCGCCCTGGTCACCGGTGAGATGCTCGACGCCTGCGCCCCGCACGCCCGCTGGATCGACGTCTTCTGCGAGGAGGGCGCCTTCGACGGCGACCAGGCCCGCGCGATCCTCACCGCAGGCCAGGCCAGGGGCCTGCGTCCCCGCGTCCACGCCAACCAGCTCTCCTACGGCCCCGGCGTGCGGCTGGCGGTCGAACTGGACGCCGCCAGCGCCGACCACTGCACCCACCTGACGGACGCGGACGTGGACGCGCTCGCGAACGGCAACACGGTCGCCACGCTCCTGCCCGGCGCCGAGTTCTCCACCCGCGCCGAGTGGCCGGACGCCCGTCGTCTCCTCGACGCGGGCGTCACCGTCGCCCTGTCCACGGACTGCAACCCGGGCTCGTCGTTCACCTCGTCCGTGCCGTTCTGCATCGCGCTCGCCGTCCGGGACATGCGCATGACCCCCGACGAGGCCGTCTGGTCGGCCACGGCGGGCGGCGCGGCAGCCCTGCGCCGCACCGACATCGGCCGCCTCACCCCCGGCGCGTACGCCGACCTGGCCTTCCTGGACGCCCCGAGCCACGTCCACCTGGCCTACCGGCCGGGGGTGCCGCTGGTCTCGCAGGTGTGGCGCCGGGGCGTACGGGTCGTCTGAGCACCCCGCGGCCGGGCCTCGCCCTTCCGCGTGAGCCCCCGGGCCGGGTCATCCCGTCCGCGCCCGTGCCGTCGTCGAAGCCCCCGGCGACCTCCGAGGTCGCCTCCCTCACCGGGCGCCCGGTTGCTGACGTACTGGTCAGTCCGCGGTGACGTGATCCTGGTCCGGAAGGGGCCTCGTGGGCGGGTTTCCGGACCGCTGAAGTGCGGTCGGGGAGCACGTCCGCGCCCGGATGAGGAGAGGACGTCACTCATCCGGGCGCGGGCCGCACTGGTCTCCGGGCGGAGGCGTGGCCGGAGGTGTGCCTACTCCTCCAGCGTCAGGCCCTTGCGCAGCCGTACCAGGGTGCGGGAGAGCAGGCGCGAGACGTGCATCTGGGAGATGCCGAGTTCCTCGCCGATCTCCGACTGGGTCATGCCGGCGACGAAGCGCAGGGAGAGGATCTGCCGGTCGCGGGGCGGGAGCTCGGCGATCAGCGGCTTCAACGACTCGACGTACTCGATGCCTTCGAGCCCGTGGTCCTCGTAGCCGATGCGGTCGGCGAGGGCGCCCTCGGAGTCGTCCTCCTCAGGCTGGGCGTCCAGCGAGGAGGCGGTGTACGCGTTCGAGGCGGCCATGCCCTCGACGACCTCGTCGTTGGAGATGCCGAGACGTTCCGCCAACTCGGCCACGGTGGGGGCGCGGTCGAGCTTCTGGGCCAGTTCGTCACCGGCCTTGGCCAGGTCGAGCCGCAGTTCCTGCAGCCGGCGCGGGACGCGCACGGACCATGACGTGTCGCGGAAGAAGCGCTTGATCTCGCCGACGATGGTTGGCATCGCGAAGGTGGGGAACTCCACACCCCGGCTGAGCTCGAATCGGTCGATCGCCTTGATGAGGCCGATCGTCCCGACCTGGATGATGTCCTCCATGGGCTCGCTGCGGGAGCGGAAGCGGGAGGCGGCGAACTTGACCAGCGCCAGGTTCAGTTCGACGAGGGTGTTGCGCACGTACGAGTACTCGTACGTGCCTTCCTCCAGCGACTCCAGCCGCTCGAAGAGGGTCTTGGAAAGGGCCCGCGCGTCGACGGGTCCGACCTCGTCGTACGGGGGGATCTCAGGAAGTCCGGCGAGTGCGTCGGCGGGCTCGCCGCCCTGCGCGAGGGGATTCAGTTCTTCCGGAGGGGGTGTCGACGTCTCCCTGTGGGTATGCGGTGCGTCGAGCCGGGATGACATGATGTCCTCCATCGTTCTCGGCATATGGCTGCCGAAGCCAGTGCGTGCACTACGGTGTGCGGCGCCTCCAAAGCCGGCCGTGTCGGTTACGTGTTCCTCTAGCCCTACCCGCTTTACTCAGCGGATCGCAAGTGCGTTTTGTTGAGTTATGTCCGTTTGTGGGTGATTGTTCGGCTGTTGGAGTGCGTATCGAAGGCGTAGTGTTCGAGGGCGTCAGCAAGCAGTCACGACCTCGGGAGAGACACGGCATGGACCACGGGACGGTCGGCAGCGCACAGTCTGGCCGGCTTCTGGTGGAGGTGCGGGAAGAGGGCTCCAGCGCCGTCGTGACCCCGGCCGGTGAGTTGGATCACCACACGGCCGATCTGTTGCGTGAGCCACTCGAGGACTGCCTCGCCAAAGGACTGAACAGACTCGTCGTCGACTGCTCCCGGCTGGAGTTCTGCGACTCGACCGGGCTCAACGTCCTGCTCGGCGCCCGCCTGAAGGCGGAGGCGGCCGGGGGCGGGGTGCACCTGGCGGGCATGCTGCCCGTGGTGGCACGGGTCTTCGAGATCACCGGCGCGGACGCCGTCTTCACCGTGCACGACACGGTCGAAGCGGCCCTCGCCGACGGGGACGGCTGACCCCGCGCACGGCCCGCGGCCCGCACCGGGAGCCCCGGCCGACACCGCCCGAGCGGCCGGTCCCACGCGTCACGGCTGCGCCGGACGGGCGGCGGGTGCCCAGGACAGGTCACATACGGGCGAATGAGGGGTGTTCCGCCGGTTCCGTCGGGCAGGAGAACAACCTGAACATGTCGGTGGCACAGCACGTTGAGGAGGGGGCGGGATGAGCGGACCGACCGTGCGACGGCCGGGAACCGTGTGTACTGGATCCTGTACTCCCGCAGTCTTCCGCACTCTTGAAATCTCGAATCGTGAATCATGAACTGGTGAATCGGTGAGGTGAAGCGCTGATGAGCACCACCCGGCCTTACTCGCCGGGCGACCGCGGCCCGGAGCCCAGCGGCGCTTCCGGGGCGTCGGCGGGTCGTCAGGTCCGCAGGCTGAGCTTCGACGGCGAGAGCGGGGTCGTTCCGCTCGCCCGCGACTTCGCCCGCCAGGCGCTGTACGCGTGGGGCTGGCTGCCCGCCGCCACAGCCGACCAGCGGGCCGCCGCCGAGGACGTGCTGCTCGTCGTCTCCGAACTGGTCACCAACGCCTGCCTGCACGCCGAGGGTCCCGATCAGCTCCTCCTCGGCTGCGACAACAAGGTCATCCGCGTCGAGGTCACCGACCGCGGCACCGGTCAGCCGGCCCCCCGCACCCCCCACCGCGCGGGCCGCCCCGGCGGCCACGGCATGTTCATCGTGCAGCGGCTCTGCCTCGACTGGGGCGTCGTACGGACGCCGGGCGTCTCCGGCAAGACGGTATGGGCGGAGCTGGGCGCTCCGGCGTAACGCGGGAATCGTTTCTGCCGGACCTTTCCGGCGACATCGGATCCCACCTGTCTCTGCCGAAACCGGATCCGACCGATCTCTGCCGAAACCGGATCCGACCCGTCCCCGCCGAAACCGGGACCGACCTGGCCGATGCGGCTTCCCGCCTCGCGAGCACCCACGTCTGCCGTCCCGGTCGGTGGCCGGATCCGCCACCCGCCAACCCGCTCCTCTGAATGCCCTCCGCTCCGCGGCGCCGGGACGTCCTGCGCCCGCCGCGCCCGGGCAGCCGTTCCCGGCCGGTGGCCGGATCCGCCACCCGCCAACCCGCTCCTCCGAACGATGCCCTCCGCTCCGCGGCTCCCGGACGTCCTCCGCCCGCGGCGCCCGGACACCCCCGTCGCCGACTGCCGAGCACCGGCGCACCCCACGCCGCTCCCCTGCGCCCGGGCGCCCCCGTCGCCGGGCCGCCGAGCACCGGCGTCCTCCACGCCGCCCCCCTCCCGCGCCCGCCGGATCGTCACAACTCCGGCGTGCCCCTCCCCTTCCTTCCTCACGGCCCCGGGCGTACCTTGACGGCCCGATCTGATACGCCGTCAGGAACTGGCGCAAGCGACCTGCAGGAATGAGGGGACCGTGTCGTACCGGAAGCGAACCGCCGCGCTGGCGACTGCCGCGGCCCTGGCCGGCCCGGTGGTGTGGATGGCCGCCCCCGCGGCCCGCGCCGAGGTCGTCGACGTCAGTTACGCCTGCCAGACGCCCATCGGCAACAAGAGCGCCGTCTCGCCCATCGACATCAAGAGCGTCGAGAGCGGCGGCGGCTACAGGATCACCATGTCCTGGCAGAAGGGCGTCTCCTCCAGCCCGGTCGAGCTCGGCAAGGGCGCGATGAACCCGAGCGCCACCATCAAGCTGGGCGGCGCCGACAGCGGCACCCTCACGGTCAGGGGGCCCGCCAACCAGGAGGCCGTCCCGGCCGACACCCCCATCAAGATCAACGACCTGAGCGGCACGTACACCCCGAGGAAGACCGGCAAGGTCACCTTCACGCCGGGCGTGCTCACCATCAAGGCGCTCGGTACGACCACCACCTGCACCCCCACCAAGGACCCCGGCCCGTCGCTCACCCTCGACGTGACGGCCAAGGGCGGCGGCGGAACGCAGAACGACGGCGGCTCGGGCGGTGAGCTTCCGCAGACCGGCCCGGAGGACTCCGCGATCGCCCTCGCCACCCTCGGCGGCACGGTCCTCCTCGCGGGCGCTGCCGGCGCCCTGTGGCTGACCCGGCGCAACCAGACGCGCTGACCGCCACCTCCGTCCGGCCCGCCCGTCGCCCGACCGACCACCACCCCGCCACGAGGCGCTTCGCGCCGCCCCGGCCCAACGGAGCCGCCGATGCCGTACGCCGCCGTCTGTGCCCTGTTGCTGACCCTGCCGCTCGTGCCGGCCGCCGAGCCCGCCGCCGACGGCTGGTCCGCCACGCCCTCCGGCGGCGGACGGCCGTCCTTCTACGCGGAGGGCGCGCCCGGCGCGGTGCTCCAGGACACGCTCTCCGTGACCAACCCGGGCACCCGTCCGCTCACCGTCCGGCTGTACGGCACGAACCTCCCGGTCACCCTCGCCCGGACCGCCCTGCGCGTCCCCGCCCGCACCCGCGCCGAGGTCCCCTTCACCCTCACCGTCCCGCCGGACGCGCCCCCCGGCGACCGCTCCGGCGCCCTCGTCGTCCGGGACACGGGCGGCCGCCGGGCGACCGTACGGCTGCTGCTGCGGGTCGGCGGGCCCGAGTTGCCCGCGCTGACCGTCGAGCACGTGACCGTGCACGCCGACCGCATCACGTACGAGCTGGTCAACCGCGGCACCACCGCCCTCGTCCCGCGTCTCGCCGTGCACGCCGACGGCGTCCTGGGAGCCGTCCTCGACCGCGCCCCGCGCACCCTGCCCGTCCGCCTGCCCCCGGGCCGGCGCCTGCGCCTGGACGAACCCTGGCCCGACCGCCCGGCCCTGGACGCGGTCACCGTCCGTCTGACGGTGACCGCGTCCGGCGGCGCGCACGCCACCGGCCG
Organism: Streptomyces aurantiaciflavus; assembly: GCF_049808595.1. NCBI lineage: Bacteria > Bacillati > Actinomycetota > Actinomycetes > Kitasatosporales > Streptomycetaceae > Streptomyces > Streptomyces aurantiaciflavus. Next base: position 6,010 of record NZ_JBNCAQ010000052.1, read on the forward strand.
GGCGTCGGCGCGGTTCGTGCCGTGGGACGCGGCGGCGGGAACGGCGGCCGGCGCGCTGCTGATCGCCGCCGCCCCCGTCGCCGTCCGCCGTCGTCGGCGCCGTACCGCCGGACTCGCGTGCGCGAAGGGGGAGCCGGCGTGAGCGGGAAGGTGCGGATCGCGGCGCTGGCGGCGGTGCTGGCGCTGTTCCTGCTGCCCTGGCCGGGGGTGGCCTCGGCGGCCGACACCCCGGCCGTGAAGCTGTCCACGTCACAGGCGGGGGCCGGTGGCTCGATCACCGTCAGCGGCAGCGGCTGGCGGCCGCGCACGCTGCTGATGCTGCTGATCTGCGGGCAGGCCACGCCGTCGAGGGGGATCGTCGGCGGCACCAACACCTGCGCCAACGCGGACGGCCGGGCCGTGACCACCGACGCCGACGGCCGTTTCAGCCGGGCGCTGCCGGTGGCCGAGCCGCCGGTGCCGTGCCCCTGCGTGGTGCATGTGGCCACCGCGACCGGGGCGAAGGCACAGGCCGACACGGCCTTCCAGGTGGCCGGGCATCCCGTCGAACCGCTGCCCGCCGAGGCGTCCGGCGGACGCCTGTCGGTGCTCACCGACACTCGGCTGGAGGGCGACGACGGGCTGCTCACCTGGTTCGGCGCCCCGCCCGCCCGCACGCTGGTCTTCACCGTCGGCAACGTCGGCACCGCGCCCGTGCGGGACCCCGTCTTCCACGTCGGCACCGCCCACGGCGTGTTCGCCCCGCAGTGGGACGAACGGCAGTGGCGCGGCACGATCGACCCCGGCAGGAAGGCCCGCGTCGAACTGCCCGTCGAACTCGGCGGCGGCGCCCACGGCGACTACACCGTCTCCGTCAAGTACGGCGGGAAGGTTCTCGCCGAACAGCCGTGGGGCGTCGCCCGCCCCTGGGGCGTGACCCTGTTCTGGATCCTGCTCTGCCTCGTCGTGCCGGCGGCGGTGTTCCGCGTCGGGATGGCGGTGGTGGACCGGGTACGGCCACGCCCGGCGGGAGGCCACCGAGGAGGTCCGCGTCCGTCCGCCGGCCGCCCCCGCATCACCCGGCGCAAGGACGCTCCCGACCGGGCGGCGCCCGCACCGGACTCGACCCTGCCGTGGTTCACCCCGGACTCCGGTCCGGGCACGGCGGGCCGGCTCTCCGCACCGCACGACGACCGTCCGACCAGTCCCACGACTTCGACCAGGAAGGGATCCACGTGAGCGAGAGCGAGAGAGCCGCACCGCCCGGTACCGGACGGCGGAAGAGAGCTGCCGCGGCCGGCGCCGCCGTCCTGCTCACCGGGGCCGCCGCCCTGCTGGGCGTGACCGCCGGGCAGGCCCAGGCCGCCGAGGTGTCCTACGCCACCAAGTGCGTCCCGCCCTCGGGCATCGGCCTGCCCGACGTCAACGGGACCACCAAGGTCGAGATCACCGCGCCGGCCACGGCGAAGGTCGGCGACACCGTCGACGTGGTCTGGAAGTTCACGCAGGCCGCCTCGAAGAACCCCGACATCATCGACCTGCCCGCGAACTCGGTGCAGCCGTCCGGCACGCTCAAGGCGGCCGGCGCGCAGACCGCGGCCATCGCGATGCAGGGTCCGCGCGAGAACCCGCCGATCCCCAAGGGCGGCGCGATGACGCTGTCCGACATGAAGGGCACCCTGAAGCTGACGGCGGAGGGGCAGGTGACACTGACGCCGGACGCGTACGTCGTCAACGCCCTCTCCACGGACACCAGGTGCGCGCCGACGGAGCCGGTGCAGCCCGCGGCGACCATCACGGTGACGGCGGGGGGCGGCAACTCGAGTTCGTCGTCCCCGTCCTCGTCCACCTCCCCCTCCTCGTCCGTCTCCCCCTCATCGAGCCCGTCGTCCGACCCGTCGAACTCCGCCTCGCCGAGCCAGTCCTCGTCGCCGAGCGCTTCGAGCTCGCCCAGCGCCTCCGCGAGCGAGACCGGCGGCAGCGGCCAGACCGACTTCACCGGCAAGGTCGTGAACATCCCCTACACCTGCAAGTCGCCCATCGGGCAGCAGAAGGCGACCTCGCCGATCCAGATCAACGCGAAGAAGAACGGCGGGAGCTACGACCTCACCGTGCAGTTCAAGAAGTCGGTGATGAACAGCCCGATCAACATCCCGGCGAACTCGGTGAAGCCGACCATGCTGGTCCTGCTCGGCGGCGCGGACAAGGGTTCGGTGAAGGTGGAGGGCCCCACGAACTCGGCGCTGATCAAGCAGGGCGACCCGATCGAGATCCCCGACCTGACCGGCACCTACAAACCCGGCGCGACCGGAGTGACCACCCTCTCCCCGGGCGGCCTGACCATCGACGCCCTCGGCACGAAGACGTCGTGCGTCCCGGACAGCACGTCCGTCTCGCTCACCCTGGACACCACGGAACAGGCGAGCGGCGCGTCCGGCGGCGACGCGTCGTCCTCGGGCGGGAGTACGTCGACCAGCGGCGGCCTCGCCGAAACGGGCGCCGCGGACCACGGGACGCTGAAGGCGCTGGGCCTGGTGGCAGGCACGGCGGTCCTCCTGGGTGGTGCGGTGTTCACCTTCATGCCAGGACGAAGGACGCGGTAGCGGACCCCGGGGGGCGCGGGGCTGCACCTGAGTACGGCGCCCTGTGAGAGCCGCCGAAGACCGAGAGCCCCCGAAAACCGACGGAGGCCGCCGCAGCCCACGCGGGTGCGGCGGCCTCCGTCGGTTCAGCCGGGCCGGCAGGTTCTAGCGAACGCTGCCCATCAGCTCCTTGACCTTGTTCCGGTACATCCACACCGCCACACCGGCGACGACCGCGAGGGTGGCCTCCAGGGCCACGACGCCCGTCTTGTTCAGGTCGACGCCGGCGATGGAGAGCAGTCCGGTCGTCGCGTCACCGGCGGTGACGGCGAGGAACCAGACGCCCATCATCTGGGAGGCGTACTTGGCGGGCGCCATCTTCGTGGTGACGGACAGGCCGACGGGGGAGAGCAGCAGCTCGCCGACGGTCTGGACGAAGTAGATCGCCACCAGCCACATCGCGGCCGCCTTGTGACCGCCCTCGGCGATCGACAGCGGGGCGAGGAAGAGGAAGAAGGACGCGCCGACCAGGACCAGACCCGAAGCGAACTTCACGATCGTGCTCGGCTCCTTGTCGCGCCGGTTCAGCGCGAGCCAGAACCAGGCGAAGACCGGGGCCAGGGCCATGATCAGGACCGGGTTGACCGACTGGTACCAGGAGACCGGGAAGTCCCAGCCGAACACGCTGTTCTCGGCCGAGGAGTCGGCGAAGATCGACAGGGTCGAGCCGCCCTGGTCGTAGATCATCCAGAAGACGGCCGCGGCGACGAAGAACCAGATGTACGCGGACATCGACTTCTGCTCGGACGGGTCGAGCTCCCTGTCACGCTTGATGCGGACCAGCACCAGGGTCGGGATGATCACGCCGAGCAGGGTCAGCGGAACCAGGATCCAGTTCAGGGTGTAGTGGCCGGAGATGCCCACGGCGGCGTAGGCGACGACGGCGAGACCCGCCCAGATCGCGGCCTTGCGCAGCGTCGAGGTCTTCTCCTCGGCGGACAGCGGCTTCGGCACGACGCTGGAGCGCTCGGCCAGGTGGCGGCTGCCGATCAGGAACTGGGCGAGGCCCAGCGCCATGCCGAGCGCGGCCAGCGCGAAGCCCACGTGCCAGTTGACGTTCTCCCCTATGGTGCCGATGACCAGCGGCGCGGCGAAGGCGCCGAGGTTGATGCCCATGTAGAAGACGGTGAAGCCGCCGTCCCGGCGCGGGTCGTCCGGGCCGTCGTAGAGATGGCCGACCATTGTGGAGATGTTGGCCTTCAGCAGACCCGAGCCGATGGCGACCAGCCCGAGTCCGGCGTAGAAGGTGCCGGAGGACGGCAGGGCCAGCGTGAGGTGGCCGAGCATGATCACCGCACCGGCGACGGCGACGGTCTTGCGCGGACCCCAGACGCGGTCGCCGAACCAGCCGCCCGGCATGGCGAGCAGATACACCAGCGACACGTACACGGAGTAGATCGCCGTCGCGGTGCCGGCGCTCAGGTGCAGACCGCCCGGAGCGACGAGGTACAGCGGGAGGAGAGCCCTCATGCCGTAGTAGGAGAACCGCTCCCACATCTCGGTCATGAAGAGAGTGGCCAGTCCCCGGGGGTGGCCGAAGAAGGTCTTCCCGGAGCCGGGGGTGCCCGGCAGGGCCGAGTCCTTCGTCAGGCTGGACGCCATGGTCGTTCCTTGCTGGTCGGGACGCTTGAGTGGAGCGTTGTGCGCCCGGTTGGGGAGGCCGGCACCGGCGGGATCGGCCCGTCCACCCACGCCCGGGGGGAGTCCGCTCCGGGTCTCGGAAGCGGCGGACGGCGACCACCGGGATCCACGCCCCTCGACGGTGGGGGGCCCGGCCACAGGTCATTCCTTTCGAAGGCCGGCGGAAGCCGGCCCGCACACAAAAGAGACCTTCAGCGTCAAGTCGAGCGCCAAAGGTCCCCGCGGTGCTACAGGCGTTGTTTCACCATACGGCAGGACAGTGCCGGAAATGGAAGGACTTGAGACGCGAATCACAGGTGATCAAGGAACCGCATGCCGGGTTTCCAAGGTCCATACCATCATGGCATCCCTGGACCGCAGGTCCGTACCAAGATCGGCCGATCGGGGGGAGGGGGCGCTGTCCGGGATGTCCCTCGGTAAGAAACCGGGGTCCGCATCACACCTCTGGCCGAGCCCCGTGCGGACTACCATCGGCTCATGACCCGTGTACTGCTCGCCGAGGACGACGCGTCCATCTCGGAGCCGCTGGCCCGTGCCCTGCGCCGGGAAGGGTACGAGGTCGAGGTACGTGAGGACGGACCGTCCGCGCTCGACGCAGGAATGCAGGGCGGCGTCGACCTGGTCGTGCTGGACCTCGGCCTGCCCGGCATGGACGGCCTGGAGGTGGCCCGCCGGCTGCGCGCCGAGGGCCACGCCGTGCCCATCCTGATCCTGACCGCGCGCGCCGACGAGGTGGACACCGTCGTCGGCCTGGACGCGGGCGCCGACGACTACGTCACCAAGCCCTTCCGTCTCGCCGAGCTGCTCGCCCGCGTCCGGGCTCTGCTGCGGCGCGGCTCCGCCGAACCCCAGCAGCCGCCCGCCACCCACGGCGTACGCATCGACGTCGAGTCGCACCGGGCGTGGATGGGCGACGAGGAGCTCCAGCTCACGGCCAAGGAGTTCGACCTGCTGCGGGTCCTCGTGCGGGACGCGGGGCGGGTCGTCACGCGGGACCAGCTGATGCGCGAGGTGTGGGACACGACCTGGTGGTCGTCGACCAAGACGCTGGACATGCACATCTCCTGGCTGCGGAAGAAGCTGGGCGACGACGCGGCGAACCCGCGGTACATCGCGACGGTCCGGGGAGTCGGGTTCCGCTTCGAGAAGAGCTGAATCCTGGAAGCGGCGGCGAATTCGCGTCGCCGCCGCGGGATTCGCCCCAAGGCCGGGCCGGGTCCGGGATCCGGGGTCCTTGTCCGGGTCCCTTGTCCGGGTTCGGATACGGCACCGGGTGCGGGCCCGGAGGCGCGGTCGGACGCCGGGGGGTCGGGGCCGGTCCCGCGCGCCGACGCCGGAAGGCGAAGCCGCACACCGACACAGCCGCCCAGCCCCCATGAGGGATGCGCCCCCCGAGGTACTCGCCCCGAGGGACGCGGCCCTGCCGGAGGGGGCACCTTGGTCACCGTTCATGTCGCTGCCCGGAGAGGCCCGTGCGTCGCCGTCTGATCCAGTCCACCCTCGCGGTCGTCCTCGTCGTCATCGCGGTCTTCGGCGTGTCCCTCGTCATCGTCGAGACGCGCACGATCAGCAACAGTGCGCAGGAACGCGTCGAGCTGGAGGCGGCGCGGCTGGCCAGCATCGTGGACAGCCGCCTCCTGGGAGCGGGGACCGTCGACGCGGAGGTCCTGCGCGACCAGGTCACGCACGACCGCTACGCCGTGATCCGCATCCCCGGCCAGCCCAGCATCGAGGTCGGCAGCCGGCCCGAGGGCGATGTGATCCGGGGTGACGCCCAGGGCGAGGAAGGGGAGACGGTCGTCATCGAGGAGCCGCGCTCCTCCGTGACCCGGGAGGTCGGCCGGACCCTGCTGATCATCGGGCTGGTGGCGCTGCTCGCGGTGATCGCCGCGGTCCTGCTCGCCATCCGCCAGGCGAACCGGCTCGCCTCGCCGCTCACCGACCTCGCCGAGACCGCGGAGCGCCTCGGCTCGGGCGACCCCCGCCCCCGTCACAAGCGCTACGGCGTCCCCGAGCTGGACCGGGTCGCCGACGTCCTCGACTCCTCCGCCGAACGCATCGCCCGCATGCTGACGGCGGAGCGCCGGCTCGCGGCCGACGCCTCCCACCAGCTGCGCACCCCGCTCACGGCCCTCTCCATGCGCCTGGAGGAGATCACCCTCACCGACGACCCGGACACCGTGAAGGAGGAGGCCACCATCGCGCTCACCCAGGTGGAACGCCTCACGGACGTGGTCGAACGCCTGCTCACGAACTCCCGCGACCCCCGTACCGGCTCCGCCGTCAGCTTCGACCTCGACGAGGTCATCCAGCAGCAGCTCGCCGAGTGGCGGCCCGCCTACCGCAGCGCCGGCCGCGCCATCGTCAGCTCCGGCAAACGCCACCTCCAGGCGGTGGGCACGCCGGGCGCGGTCGCCCAGGTGCTGGCCGCGCTGATCGAGAACTCCTTGATGCACGGCGGCGGCACGGTCGCCCTGCGCACCCGTGTCACCGGCAACCAGGCCGTCATCGAGGTCACCGACGAGGGTCCCGGTGTCCCCGCCGACCTGGGCGCCCGCATCTTCGAGCGCACGATCAGCGGCCGCAACTCCACGGGCATCGGCCTCGCCGTCGCCCGGGACCTGGCGGAAGCCGACGGCGGCCGCCTGGAGATGCTCCAGGCCCAGCCCCCGGTGTTCGGCATGTTCCTGTCCCGCACGACCCCGGAGGACAGGCCGGACGAACCGGACGAGCCCACGGTCAGATAACCACGCCCACACCGTCCCCGCCCCCACCCAGCCCGGGTGCCCCCCAGACGGGCTTGTGGGGTTGAAGGGGCGGAGCCCCTGGGGGTCGGGAAGGGTAGGGGCGGAGGGGGCGAGGAGACCCCGCCTCAGCTGACCCGCTGCCTCGCCTTGGCCCGCCGCGACTCAGCCGCCAGCATCGACTCGGCCCCCGCCACAGCCTCCCGCACGGGAATCGCCCGGAACACCCACGTCCGGTACGACCAGAACCGGAACAACGTCGCGACCCCGATCCCGAGGAACTTGAACACGTTGCTCTGCAGCTGACTGTCCCACCCGAAGCCGTACGTCGCCAGGAACAGCAACCCGTTCTCGATGACCAGCCCCACCGCGCTGAACAGCAGGAACAGCGTCATCTCCCGCGTCCGCCCACTCTTGTCCCGGTCGCGGTACGCGAAGTACCGGAACCCGACGTAGTTGAACGCGATCGCGACGACCGTCGCGATGACACTGGCCCGCACCACCTGCAGATCGGTGACGTGCCGCACGAGGTTGAACACGCCCAGGTTGACCAGAAGCCCCGCACCGCCCACGGCGCCGAACTTGGCGAGCTCGTGGACGAGTCTGCGCAGCCGCCCTTGCCCCGAGGAACCATGTCCCATGGTCGTACAGGCCCCCGTCCGGGTGTCGGTTTCGTCAACCCAGCCATGCTAACCACCCCACCTACAGGTTTCCTGTGGTGGGACTCACGGGTCGCGAACCAGCCGGAAAGAAGCCCGGAAGAGATGGGTAAGAGGCGGGAAAGGTCCGCGTGAGAGACGTGGGAATCCGGCCGTCCGGCGTGGCCGATACCCTAGGGGCGTGACGTTCCCGGTAGTCGGCATGGTCGGCGGGGGCCAGCTCGCTCGTATGACACACGAGGCGGGCATCCCGTTGGGCATCAGGTTCAAGCTCCTCAGTGACACTCCCCAGGATTCCGCGGCCCAGGTGGTGAGCGACGTCGTCATCGGCGACTATCGCGACCTGGAGACGCTGCGCGCCTTCGCGCGGGGCTGCGACGTGATCACCTTCGATCACGAGCACGTCCCCACCGAGCACCTCCGCGCCCTGGAGGCGGACGGCATCCCCGTGCGCCCCGGCCCGGACGCGCTCGTGCACGCCCAGGACAAGGGCGTGATGCGCGCGAAGCTGGACGCGATCGGCATCCCGTGCCCCCGGCACAGGATCGTGAGCGACCCGCAGGACGTGGCGGCGTTCGCGGCGGAAGGCCTTCCCGACGGCGGCGAAGGCGCCGAGGGCGACGGCTTCCCGGTCGTCCTCAAGACCGTCCGCGGCGGCTACGACGGCAAGGGCGTCTGGGTCGTCGACAACGTCGAGGAGGCCGCCGAGCCCTTCCGCGCCGGCGTCCCCGTCCTCGCCGAGGAGAAGGTCGACTACGTCCGCGAGCTCGCCGCCAACGTCGTACGGTCCCCGCACGGCCAGGCCGTCGCGTACCCGGTGGTGGAGTCGCAGCAGGTCAACGGCGTCTGCGACACGGTCATCGCCCCCGCCCCCGGCCTCGACGAGAACCTCGCGCTCAAGGCCGAGGAGCTCGCCCTGACGATCGCCAAGGAACTGGACGTCGTCGGCCACCTCGCCGTGGAGCTGTTCCAGACCCGCGACGGCCGCATCCTCGTCAACGAGCTCGCGATGCGCCCGCACAACTCCGGCCACTGGTCCATGGACGGCGCGATCACCTCCCAGTTCGCCAACCACGTCCGCGCCGTCCTCGACCTCCCCCTCGGCGACCCGCGCCCGCGCGCCAGGTGGACGGTCATGGTCAACGTCCTCGGCGGCGACTTCCCCGACATGTACTCCGCGTACCTGCACTGCATGGCCCGCGACCCCCAGCTGAAGATCCACATGTACGGCAAGGACGTGAAGCCCGGCCGCAAGGTGGGCCACGTCAACACCTACGGCGACGACCTGGACGACGTCCTCGAACGCGCACGTCACGCAGCCGGTTACCTGAGAGGCACGATCACCGAATGAGCCCTGTTGTTGGCATCGTCATGGGTTCGGACAGCGACTGGCCCGTCATGGAGGCCGCCGCCAAGGCCCTCGACGAGTTCGAGATCGACTACGAGGTCGACGTCGTCTCCGCGCACCGCATGCCGCGCGAGATGGTCGCCTACGGCGAGCAGGCCGCCGACCGCGGGCTGAAGGTGATCATCGCGGGCGCCGGCGGCGCCGCCCACCTGCCGGGCATGCTCGCCTCGGTGACCCCCCTGCCCGTCATCGGCGTCCCGGTCCCGCTGAAGTACCTCGACGGCATGGACAGCCTGCTGTCGATCGTGCAGATGCCGGCCGGCGTCCCCGTCGCCACGGTCTCCGTCGGCGGTGCCCGCAACGCGGGCCTGCTCGCCGCCCGCATCCTGGCCGCCCACGACGAGGACCTCCTGGCCCGCATGCGGGACTTCCAGCAGGACCTCAACGACCAGGCCACCGAGAAGGGCAAGCGGCTGCGCGCCAAGGTCGAGGGATCCGGCAACGGCTTCGGCTTCGGGAAGTGACGCCGATGACCTCGCTGGAGGAGGCCCACGAGCTGCTGCGCGAGTTCCCGGTCGTCGACGGGCACAACGACCTGCCCTGGGCACTGCGCGAGCAGGTCCGCTACGACCTCGACGCCCGGGACATCGCCACCGACCAGCACACCCACCTGCACACCGACATCCCCCGCCTGCGCGCGGGCGGGGTCGGCGCGCAGTACTGGTCGGTGTACGTACGCGCGGACCTGCCCGACGCGGTCCCGGCGACCCTGGAGCAGATCGACTGCGTACGCCGGCTCGTCGCCCGCCACCCGCAGGCGCTCCGGGGCGCCCTGACCGCCGCCGACATGGAGGCGGCGCGGGCGGAGGGCCGTATCGCCTCCCTCATGGGCGCCGAGGGCGGTCACTCCATCGCCAACTCCCTGGGCACCCTGCGCGGCCTGTACGCGCTCGGCGTGCGGTACATGACGCTCACCCACAACGACAACGTGGACTGGGCCGACTCGGCGACCGACGAGCCGAAGGCCGGCGGGCTGACGGCCTTCGGCCGTGAGGTCGTGCGCGAGATGAACCGCCTGGGCATGCTGGTGGACCTCTCCCACGTGGCGGCGACCACCATGCGGGACGCCCTGGACGCCACCTCCGCCCCGGTGATCTTCTCCCACTCCTCCTCCCGCGCCGTCTGCGACCACCCGCGCAACATCCCCGACGACGTCCTGGAGCGGCTGCCCGCCAACGGCGGCGTCGCGATGGTGACCTTCGTGCCGAAGTTCGTCCTCCAGGCCGCCGTCGACTGGACGGCCGCGGCCGGCGAGAACCTGCGCGCCCACGGTTTCCACGACCTGGACACGACCCCCGAGGCGATGAAGGTCCACCGCGCGTTCGAGGAACAGCACCCCCGCCCGACCGCCACCGTCGCCACGGTCGCCGACCACCTCGACCACATGCGCGAGGTCGCCGGAATCGACCACCTCGGCATCGGCGGCGACTACGACGGCACGGCCTTCACCCCCGAGGGCCTGAACGACGTCTCCGGCTACCCGAACCTCATCGCCGAACTCCTCGACCGGGGCTGGTCGAAGCCCGACCTCGCCAAGCTGACCTGGCAGAACGCGGTACGGGTCCTGGGCGCGGCGGAGGACGTGGCACGGGACCTGCAGGCGACCCGGGGGCCGTCCGACGCGACGATCGCCGCGCTGGACGGCTGAAGGCCCCGGCCGCACGCCCCTGGAAGCCAGGGCGTGTTTCGAAAGTCCCGTCTGCCCGGCGACGCCTGGCACGCACGCTCGCCACGTTGTCGGGATCGCCCCGATACAACCAGTATCGGGGCGACCCTCCGCCTTGCGATCGCACGCACCAGACGCCGCCAGGCCTGCCCTTCGGGCAGACGACGCTACTTTCGAAACACGCCCTAGGGCTGCTCGATCCGGCACAGGCAGAACGGATGCCCCGCCGGATCGGCGTACACCATGAAGTCCTTCTTCTCCCGGTCCTCCAGGTCCAGCGGGTGTGCCCCCAGCGTCAGCGCCCGCTCGTGGGCCGCGTCGACCTCCTCCCAGGTCGCGCCCGCGTCGAAGTCGAGGTGGAACTGCTGGGAGTTGCGGTCGGCGCGCGGCCACTCGGGCGGGGTGAAGCCGTCCGCCCGCTGGAAGGCGAGCCGGGTCCCGCCGGGGACCCGCAGGACGACCCAGTCGTCGTCCTCCTCGTCGGCCTCGGGCGTCCCGCCCACGAGGGCCGCGTAGAAGGCGGCCAGCTCCTGCGGATCGGGGCAGTCGAGCACGACGGAACGCAGACGGACGACGGGTGCCATGCGGGGCCTCCTCGCTCGGGCCGGCGTCCGGCGGACGCGGCGCACACGGAGGAGACGAGTGCCCCGCCGCGAGGCCGCCGTAACCCGGGGGGAGTTCGGACCGCACACGCCGCGCGGGTACGGCAGAATGCACCCAGACGCCGGTTCGGCCGACTGAGCCTCGGCCGAACCGGCGTCGCCCCGGTGCCCGTCAGGCGGTCGGGCGGCCCATCGCCCGGTACGTCCAGCCGGCCTGCCGCCACAGCAGGGGGTCCAGCGCGTTGCGCCCGTCGAGGATCACCCGGGCCGCCGCGACCTCCCCGAGCTCCGCCGGGTCCAGCTCACGGAACTCCCGCCACTCGGTCAGATGCAGCACGACGTCCGCGCCCCGCACGGCCTCCACGGCCGAACGGGCGTAGCCCAGCGTCGGGAAGACCTTGCGGGCGTTGTCCATGCCCTTCGGGTCGTAGACGGTCACCTGGCCGCCCTGGAGGTGGATCTGCCCGGCGACGTTGAGGGCGGGCGAGTCCCGTACGTCGTCCGAGTCCGGCTTGAAGGTCGCGCCGAGCACGGCGACCCGCTTGCCGAGGAAGGGACCGCCGCCGAGGGCCTCCCGGGCCAGCTCCACCATCTGCCCGCGCTGCCGCATGTTGATCGAGTCGATCTCCCGCAGGAAGGTCAGGGCCTGGTCGGCGCCCAGCTCACCGGCGCGCGCCATGAACGCCCGGATGTCCTTGGGCAGACAGCCACCGCCGAAGCCGATACCGGCCCGCAGGAACTTCTTCCCGATGCGGTCGTCGTAGCCGATGGCCTCGGCGAGCTTGGCGACATCCCCGCCCGCGGCCTCGCACACCTCGGCCATGGCGTTGATGAACGAGATCTTCGTGGCGAGGAAGGAGTTCGCGGACGTCTTCACCAGCTCCGCGGTCGGGAAGTCGGTGACGACGAACGGCGACCCCTCGCCGATCGGGCCGGCGTACACCTCCCGCAGCAGCTTCTCGGCCCGCTCGCTGCGCACACCGACGACGATCCGGTCGGGGTGCAGCGTGTCCTGGACGGCGAAGCCCTCACGCAGGAACTCCGGGTTCCAGGCCAGCTCGGCGTCCTCGCCCACCGGCGCCAGCGCGGCGATCGTGCGGGCGAGCCGGTCGGCGGAGCCCACCGGCACGGTCGACTTGCCGACGACCAGGGCGGGCCCGTACAGATGCGGCGCGAGGGAGGCGATCGCGGACTCGACGTACGACATGTCGCAGGCGTACTCGCCGTGCTTCTGCGGGGTGTTCACGCAGACGAAGTGGACGTCGCCGAAGGCGCCGACCTCCGCCCAGTCCTGGGTGAAGCGCAGTCGCCCGGTGGAGCCCTCGAACCCGGCGACGTGACGGCGCAGCAGTTCCTGCAGACCCGGCTCGTACATCGGGGTCTCGCCCCGCTCCAGCATCTCGATCTTCTCGCGGACGACGTCGAGGGCGAGGACCTCGAAGCCCAGTTCGGCCATGGCCGCGGCGTGTGTGGCGCCGAGATAACCGGTTCCGATCACGGTGATCTTGAGGGCCATGAAAGTGCTCCTGGGCTGGACGTGGATCGGGTGCGCTGCCCGAGCATAGTAAGGAGAGGCGTACCGACGCCCCACGCCGGGCAGGTCTCCGGTGGTATTCCCCCTGTCGCCAAGCTCACGTATCACTCGCGTGGGCGGACCCCTAAAATTTGAGTTACTTAACGGTAATTAGCGAGATCGCCCCCAGTGTTTTGGAGCGTGAGAGACCTTGGCCGGATCGGCTGACTTCGACCTGTACCGCCCGTCCGAGGAGCACGACATGCTCCGCGACGCCGTCCGTTCGATGGCCGAGGCGAAGATCGCGCCGTTTGCCGCCGCGGTGGACGAGGAGGCCCGCTTCCCGCAGGAGGCCCTCGACGCGCTGGTCGCCAACGATCTGCACGCGGTGCACGTGCCCGAGTCGTACGGCGGCGCGGGCGCCGACGCGCTCGCCACGGTCATCGTGATCGAGGAGGTGGCCCGCGTCTGCGTGTCGTCCTCCCTGATCCCCGCCGTGAACAAGCTGGGCTCCCTCCCGGTGATCCTCTCCGGCTCCGAGGACCTGAAGAAGAAGTACCTGGCGCCGCTCGCCAAGGGCGACGCGATGTTCTCGTACTGCCTCTCCGAGCCGGAGGCGGGCTCCGACGCGGCCGGCATGAAGACGAAGGCGGTCCGCGACGGCGACCACTACGTCCTCAACGGCGTGAAGCGCTGGATCACCAACGCGGGCGTCTCCGAGTACTACACGGTGATGGCCGTGACGGACCCCGAGAAGCGCTCCAAGGGCATCTCGGCCTTCGTCGTCGAGAAGTCCGACCCGGGCGTCTCCTTCGGCGCGCCGGAGAAGAAGCTCGGCATCAAGGGCTCCCCGACCCGCGAGGTCTACTTCGACGACGTCCGCATCCCCGCCGACCGCATGATCGGCGCGGAGGGCACCGGCTTCGCCACGGCGATGAAGACCCTCGACCACACCCGCATCACCATCGCCGCCCAGGCGCTGGGTGTCGCCCAGGGCGCCTTCGACTACGCCAGGAACTACGTCCAGGAGCGCAAGCAGTTCGGCAAGCCGATCGCCGACTTTCAGGGCATCCAGTTCATGCTGGCCGACATGGCCATGAAGATCGAGGCCGCCCGCCAGCTGACCTACGCCGCCGCCGCCAAGTCCGAGCGCGGCGACAGCGACCTCACCTTCCAGGGCGCGGCCGCCAAGTGCTTCGCCTCGGACGTGGCCATGGAGGTCACCACCGACGCGGTCCAGCTCCTCGGCGGCTACGGCTACACCCGCGACTACCCGGTCGAGCGCATGATGCGCGACGCCAAGATCACGCAGATTTATGAGGGCACCAACCAGGTCCAGCGGATCGTGATGGCGCGGAACCTGCCGTAACGGATCATCGGGCCGCGTCGGCGACGCGAGCGCTCGTGTCCTGTGGCGACGACGGCCTCCGGCTCGTGCCGGGGGCCGTTGTGCTGTCCTCCAATGGCGCGGGGCGGTCGGGAGGCGTACGACGGAAGGGGCAGTCCGGGCCCGTCCGGGTCCCGCCCCTGTCTCCCCAGGAGGAGCCATGACCCAGCCCGCAGGCATGACCGCGATGAGCAAGGAGATGCAGGACTGCGTCGAGGCGTGCATGACCTGCCACAACGTGTGCGAGGAGACCATGAGCGCCTGTATGCAGATGGGTGGCCAGGCCCAGATGCAGATCATGCGCGCGCTCATGGACTGCTCCGAGACGACCCGTATGTGCGCGGACATGATGATGCGCCGCTCGCCCTTGTCCGCCGAGATGTGCGCGATGTGCGCCAGGGCGTGCGACATGTGCGCCGAGGCGTGTATGGCCATGCCGGACGACGCCCAGATGATGCGCTGCGCCGAGTCCTGTCGTCGCTGCGCCGAGATGTGCCGCGCGATGGCGGGCGCCTCGATGTGACCGCCGCCTGAACGCGTACAAGGGCACCCCCGCGGGTGCCCTTGTCCCTGTGTTCCCGGGTGCGGCAGGCTGGGCGGCATGATCGACACGGGAGCGACGGAGGCCTTCGACGCCGCCGAGCGACGGATGTGGGCCGGCCGGGCGGACGCGTACGCGGCGAGCTTCGCGCGCCTGTGCGCCCACCCGGTCGAGGCGCTCCTGGACGCGGCGGGGGTCTCGGCCGGCGGGTATGTCCTCGACGTCGGGACCGGCACCGGTACGGCGGCCCTGGCGGCCGGGCAGCGGGGCGCGCGGGTGGTGGCCGTGGACGCCGACGCCGGGATGGTGGCGGCGGCCCGGGAGCGGGGCATCGACGCGCGGCCGGCCGTACTGCCGGAACTGCCCTTCCCCGACGGGGAGTTCGATGCCGTCGCCGGGAACTTCGTGATCAACCACGTGGGCCGGCCGCGTGCCGCGCTCGCCGAGCTGAGGCGGGTACTGCGGCCCGGCGGGCGGCTCGCGCTCACCCTGTGGGGCGCCCGGCGCGGCGCCGGGCAGGACCTGCTGGGACGGGCCTGCGAGGCGGCCGGTGCCGTGCCCCCGCCGCACCTGCCCCGGCTGGACCCCGCCGAGGACTTCACGCGGACCCCGGACGGGTTCGGGCAGCTGCTGAGCGAGGCCGGCTTCGAGGCCACGGATGTCGTCGAGCTCGCCTGGGACCACCGGGCCGGTGTCGACGAGTGGTGGGGCGGCGCGGCCGGCGGGATCGCCACGATCGGGCTCGTCGTGACCTCCCAGACACCGGCGACGCGTGCGCGGATCCGGCGGGAGTACGAGCGGCTGAGCGCCGGGTTCAGCGACGGCGACGGGCGGCTGGCACTGCCGCACGTCGCCCTGCTGGCCTCCGGGAGGGCGTAGACGTCCTCCCGGACCGGGCCTCCCGGCTCAGGCGAACAGCGGCTCCAGCGCCCGCTCCAGGTCGGCCGCCTCGCGGAAGTGCACGGCGGTCATGCCCAGCGCCGCGGCCGCCTCGACGTTCTCCAGGGTGTCGTCCACGAACAGGCACCGCCCGGGCCGTACGCCCGCCCGTTCCGCGCCGAGTGCGAGGATGCGCGGGTCGGGCTTGGCGAGGCCGACACGGGCGCTGTTGACGACGTGGTCGGCGAGTTCGGCCAGGCCCAGGGCGTCGAGGTCCCGCTCCAGACCGAGCGTGGCGTTGGAGACGAGGACCAGAGGCACCCGGACGCGGGCCCGGCGCAGCAGGGTCACCACGGCCTCGTCGGCGTGGAAGGGGGACTCCAGCAGGGCGGTGCCGAGCGCCCAGCCGGTCTCCTCGTCCACGAGCCCGGCCAGCCCGCGGGCGATGGACTCCACCCACTCCTGCTCGGTGATCCGGCCCAGCAGCAGTGGATCGACGGCCTCGGGGGCGAAGGCCACCTTCTTGGTGGTGCCCTCCGCCAGCCCCGCGGTGCGTTCCAGCGCCTCCAGGTGCGTGGAGTCGAAGTTCCGTATCACGTTGTCGACGTCGCACAGGACCGCGTCGAACGGCCGTCCGGTGCCGGGCAGGTCGGTCACCCGGACACCGTGACCTTCTCGTCGTTCTTCAGCTGGCTCACCAGCTGCTTCACCTTCGCCTTGTCCCAGACGAGGTTGCCGCCGGTGGAGCCGGAGATCGGCATGTTCATGGACTTGCCGTCGCCGCTGTTGACGCCCTTCATCGCGAAGAACATGGAGCCCAGGTCGTACAGGCCCATGTCCTTGTCGACGATCAGGGAGTCCAGGCCGGCGCCCATGGTCGGGTAGAGCTTGAACGGGTTGAGGATCGTGCCCGGCGTGGCGACCTGGTGGGCCAGGGCCGCGAGGAACTTCTGCTGGTTCTTCGTACGGTCCAGGTCGGAGCCCGCGAGCGCGTACCGGGTGCGGACGAACGCGAGGGCCTCCTCGCCGTTCAGCGTCTGCTTGCCCTTCTTGAAGTTCGCGCCGGACTTGGTGTCCTTGATGTCCTGCGGGATGTCCATCTCGACGCCGCCGACCGCGTCCACGATGTTGGCGAAGCCGGCGAAGCCGATCTCCACGTAGTGGTCGATGCGCAGCCCGGTGTTGTACTCGACCGTGCGGACGAGCAGCTCGGGGCCGTCCTCCGCGTACGCCGCGTTCAGCTTCACGTGCCGGCCGGTGCCCTTGTACGTCTTGCCGGACTCGGAGCCGACGAACGTGGGTATCTCCACGTCCGAGTCGCGGGGCAGCGAGATCAGCGTGTCGCCGTTGGAGCCGGTGTGCAGGATCATCATCGAGTCCGTGCGCTTGCCCTCGGCGGAGCCGGTGTGGAGCTTCTTCTTCTCCTCGGCGGACATGCCGGCGCGGCTGTCGGAGCCGACGATGAGGTAGTTGGTGCCCTCGCCCTGCTCCGGCCGGTCGATGACCTTCGACAGGTCGACCTCGCGCTGCAGTTTGGAGTCGGCCCAGAAGTAGGTGGCGACGGTCGTCACGGCCAGCACGGTCACGACGGTGATCGCCGTCCACTTGATGCGGCGCCGCCAGTTCGGCGCGGGGCGCGGGGCGCGGGTGCCCTGGCCGCCCGGCCCGTCGGAGCCGCCGCCGTAGACCTGGCCCGTGTTGTAGCCGCTGTCGTACCCGGTATTGCGCGCGTTCGTGTAGTCGCCGCCGTATCCCTGGCCGTCGACGTACGACGGCTGCTGCGGGACGCCGGGGTTGTGCGGCGGGGCGGCCGGACCGCGGCGGACCTGCCGCATGACGCGCGCGCCTTCGGGCTGTGCGCTCGCGCTGCCGCTGCCGTACCGGGTGCCGCGGTTGTCGTCGGACCGTCCCTCGGGCCAATTGTTCATGCGCCCCAGTCTGCCGGTCAGGGCAGTGTCCCTTACAAGGGGCGTCGGAAAATCAGAGCGCCGCTGTTGCCAAGCTGACACAAAATCCCGGCTTGTCCCCCTCGGCATAAGGTGGAGGACATGACAGACCAGGTCACCGCAGCGGAGTCGGACATCCCCGGCAAGCCCACATCCGCGTCCCGCACCACCCTCAGCCACATCATGACCCACAACGACACCAACCTCCTGGGCACGGTGCACGGCGGGGTGATCATGAAGCTCGTCGACGACGCGGCGGGCGCCGTGGCCGGCCGGCACTCCGGCGGACCCGCCGTCACCGCCTCCATGGACGAGATGGCGTTCCTCGAGCCGGTCCGCGTCGGTGACCTCGTCCATGTGAAGGCCCAGGTCAACTGGACCGGCCGGACCTCGATGGAGGTCGGCGTACGCGTCCTCGCCGAGCGCTGGAACGAGTCCGCGCCGCCCACCCAGGTCGGCTCCGCCTACCTCGTCTTCGCCGCCGTCGACGCCGACGGCAAGCCGCGCCGGGTGCCGCCGGTCCTCCCCGAGACCGAGCGCGACAAGCGCCGCTACCAGGAGGCCCAGATCCGCCGCACCCACCGGCTGGCCCGCCGCCGCGCCATCATGGAGCTCCGGGAGCGCCGGTCAGCGGAGGGCTTCGACGACTGAACTTCGGCCGGCTGCTCCCCGCGCTGCCCGAAGACTGAGCAGGGTGAGCCCTCTCGACGGCGCAGCCCTGCTCGGCGGCCGGTCAGGAGCACCCCACCTCGTTGCCCCGCACCACTGCGAACTCCCCCCGTACCGGATCCTCCGCCCGCACCCGGCGCACCTGGCGGAAGTCCGAGCCGGCCGTCACCTTCAGCGTCGCCCCGAGGCCCGGCGCCGGTCGCAGCTCGCTGCCCGGGAGGGCCGCCGCGAGGGACTTCGCGGAGCGGTCCCAGCGGGGGTCGTAGGTGATGACCGTGCGCCGGACGGTGTCGACGGGGGCGGTGGCCGGGCGTCCGGTGGTGCGGAAGCCGGTGGCGGCCAGGGCCGCGTCGACCCGCTTGGCCAGACCCGGGGTGCGGGTGCCGTTCTCGACCTGGACGCGGATCCGCTGCGGGGGCACCTCGACGCGTACGACCGTGCTGCGCACCGGGGCGACGGTCGTGGCGAGGGGCTTGTCGTCGCGCAGGGACCGGAAGAGGCGCTCCGCCTTGACCGGATCCCACTTCAGGGTCGAGCCGATGCCCTTCACCACGTGTCCCATCTCACCGATGGGGACGGTCGTGAACTCCGAGGAGGAGGGGGAGAAGGTGCGCATCGCGCGGCCGAGGCTCAGGAGTTCGTCCGTGCCGAAGCCGCGGTCCGCGCGGACCGAGCCGAGCACCGCCCGCGCCACGTCACGGAACTTCAGCGGGTTCAGCAGGATGCCGGAGGAGGTCGCGTGGTCGATCAGGGACGCCAGGAAGCGCTGCTGGCGCTTCATCCGGCCGATGTCGGAGGAGGCGTCGGCGTGCCGGGAGCGGACGTACTGGAGGGCCTGGCCGCCCTTGAGGGTGTGGGTGCCCGGCGGGAGGTCCAGGCCGGTGTACGTGTCCTTGAGGGGCTTCGCCGTACAGATCTTCACACCGCCGAGGACGTCGACGGTCTTCATGAAGCTGGTGAAGTCGACCTCCAGGTAGTGGTCGATCTTCACACGGGTCATGTGCTCGACCGTCCGCACCGTCAGCTGCGGCCCGCCCTCCGCGTACGCCGCGTTGATCCTCACGGGGTGGCCGTGGTGCTCCCGGCCGGTGGTCCCGTCGGTGTGCGGGGGCGTCTCGGCGTAGGAGTCGCGCGGCAGGCTGACCACGCTCGCCCGCTCCCGGTCCTCCGAGATGTGCACGATCATCAGGGTGTCGGTGCAGTGGCAGGGGGCGCCGCCCAGGCGGTATCTGCGGCGCTCCTCCTCGGTGATCCGGTCGCGGCCGTCCGTGCCGACCAGCAGGACGTTCATGCCGTGCCCGGCCCGCGGGCGGTTCTTCATGTCCTTGAAGGGGTCGACGCGGGCGATGTCCGCGTCGAGGGTGCTGACCACCGAGTGTCCGATGCCGGCGGACGCCAGGACCACGACCGACAGGGTCATCACCGCCCGCACGGCCCAGCGGGGACGTTTCCTCCGTACGGGGCGCGCCGGCGGACGCCGTGGGCGGTGCTGGGGCCGGGAGGCGGGGGACCGGGGCGGGGTGGGGGGCAAAGCGGGTCACCTCCGGGCGACGGCCGTACGAGGGGGAGCCGTGAGCACCGTAGGCCCATACGATCTGTGGTCCGGGGCAGCGCACCCGGCGGGGCGCGAGCGTGTCCCCCGTTCGCGGTAACGTGAACCCCCTATGAACGCCAAGTCCGACGTGCAGCTCCCCGCCGTGTCCGTCATCATGCCCGTCCTCAACGAGGAGCGGCATCTGCGCGGAGCCGTCCAAGCGATCCTCGCGCAGGAGTACGCCGGCGAGATGGAGGTCGTGATCGCCCTCGGTCCGTCCACGGACCGCACGGACGAGATCGCGGCTCAGCTCGTGGCCGAAGACGCGCGTGTGCACACCGTGCCGAACCCCACGGGGCGTACGCCCGCCGCCCTCAACGCCGCGATCAAGGCCTCCCGGCATCCGATCGTCGTCCGCGTCGACGGGCACGGCATGCTCTCGCCGAACTACATCGCCACCGCCGTGCGGCTCCTGGAGGAGACCGGCGCGCAGAACGTCGGCGGCATCATGCACGCCGAGGGCGAGAACGACTGGGAGCACGCGGTCGCCGCCGCCATGACCTCGAAGATCGGGGTCGGCAACGCCGCCTTCCACACCGGCGGCCAGGCCGGGCCCGCCGAGACCGTGTACCTCGGGGTGTTCCGGCGCGAGGCGCTGGAGCAACAGGGCGGCTACAACGAGGAGTTCATCCGCGCCCAGGACTGGGAGCTGAACTTCCGCATCCGCGAGGCCGGCGGGCTGATCTGGTTCTCGCCCGAGCTGAAGGTGTCGTACCGGCCGCGGCCCAGCGTGAAGGCGCTCGCCAAGCAGTACAAGGACTACGGCCGTTGGCGGCACGTGGTCGCCCGCTACCACGAGGGCTCCATCAACCTGCGCTACCTCGCCCCGCCGGCCGCGGTGTGCGCGATAGCGGCCGGGATCGTGGTCGGCGCGGCCGTCACCCCGCTCGGATTCGTCGTCCCCGGCGGCTACCTCGCGGCGATCGTCGCCGGATCGCTGCCGGCCGGCAGGGGGCTGCCGCTGAAGGCGCGGCTGCGGATCCCGGTGGCGCTCGCCACGATGCACATGTCGTGGGGCTGGGGCTTCCTGACCAGCCCGAAGTCGCTGGCCAAGAAGGTCATCGCCTCCCGGCGCCCCGCGGTCCTCAGCCCGGAGACGAGCTGAGGGACGCGAGGCGCCGGCCGGACCCGGGCTACCAGGTGTAGTCCGGGTCCACGTGCATGCACTGGCTGGTGTCGGCGGCGTTCATCGTCTGCGCCGACGTGGGCGTCCTGTCGTCCTGCTTCGGCGCCTTGTACGCGGACCCCGACCGCCAGTCCGCGCCGACGAACAGCGTCACCCCGGAGACGTCGGTGGACTTCTTCACCTGGCTCGACGGGATGCCGAGGGCCTTCGCCACCCGCTGGGCGTCGCCCTGGAGGTCGGCGCTCGGGTAGCGGATCACCGTCTTCTCCTCGGCGGTGGCCGGCGAGGTGTCCGCCACGGCCTTGGTGAAGCCCTTGCCGACCAGCAGCTGCTTCACCGCCGTCGCCCGCCCGCGGGCCGCGCCCAGCGCGTCGGTGTAGGTGCTGTTGTGGACCTGCACCGCGATCTCGTCGTCCGCCGCGGCCGGGTCCGTGGCCGTCGGCGACGGGGTGGCGGTGGGCTTCTTGGTGTCCTTGCCGTCCAGGGCTATGTCCTCGCGCACCAGCCGGAACAGCTTCTCGGCGTCCTTGGTGGGCACGACCCGGCCGGTCTGGACGGTGTCGTAGCGGTTGGGCATCGTCGTCATGGTGATGCGCTCGGTCGGGACCTTCTGCAGCTCGGTCGCCAGGTCGTACATCTTCTTGATGCTGTCCAGGCCGTCGTCGACGGTGATCGCCTTCGTGGCCGCCTCGGCGAGCCTGCGCAGGCCGTTCGGGTTGGTCAGCTTGGCCTCGGAGCGCAGCTGGCGGACCATCGAGTTCATGTACATGTGCTGCGCCTTGGCGCGGGCGAGGTCGGTGTCGTCCTCGAAGCCGTAGCGGGTGCGCAGCCACTGCAGGGCCTGCTTGCCCTTGATGTCGTGCGTGCCCTTCTCCAGCTTGAGGCCGGAGCCCTTGCCGTCCCGGGTGTGCGAGTAGACGTTGGCGTCCACGCACACCGGGACGCCGCCGATCGCGTCCGCCATCGACACCACACCGGAGAAGTCGATCATCATGAAGTGATCGATGTGGATGTCGGTGAGCTTCTCCCACGTGGCCACCGTGCAGCCCGGGCCGCCGCGTCCCAGGGACGCGTTGGTGATCTCCCGGGTGAGCGCCGGGTACACCTTCCTGGTGTCCGGGTCCGTGCACTTGGGGATGTCCAGCAGCGTGTCGCGGGGCATGCTCACGACCGACATGTTGCTGCGGTCCGCGGAGACGTGGAGCAGCATCTGGACGTCGGCGAGCGGGATGCCGTTGAAGGTGTCCCTGGC
Source organism: Streptomyces aurantiaciflavus (assembly GCF_049808595.1). Classification (NCBI taxonomy): domain Bacteria; kingdom Bacillati; phylum Actinomycetota; class Actinomycetes; order Kitasatosporales; family Streptomycetaceae; genus Streptomyces; species Streptomyces aurantiaciflavus. The sequence continues at coordinate 28,258 of NZ_JBNCAQ010000052.1, forward strand.
GCCGCCGAGCTTCTGGTTCTCCGCGGTGTCGCGGGCGTCCGACCCGATCAGCAGGATGTTCAGCGGCTTCTGCCCGGCCGCGTTGGCCTTCGTCTCGGCCGCCCGGTCCTTGGCCTCGCCGATGTTGAGGTCGTCGCTCTTGATGTTGTCGTTGAGGTGCTTGTAGTAGAGGTAACCCGCCCCCGCGCTGCCCAGTATCACCAGCGCCAGCACCGATGCCGACCAGCGCAGTACGCGCCGTCTGCGCCGTCTGCGGCCGGCTCTGCGCCCCCCGTCGCCCTCGCCGAGGCCGCTGTCGGGGCCGGCGTCCGATCCGCCGGCCGACCCGCTCACTGTCCCGCCGTCCGTGCTGCCTTCGCCGCCGCCGTCCAGGTTCTGCCCGTCCTGGGCCGCGTCCTGGTCGGACGCCGCCGTCGTGGACGTCGTGTTGTCCTCGACCTCGGGAACCGCCCCCCGCACACTGCTCCGCGCCACTTCCCCTGCCCTCCACCGCCGTGCGCTGACATGACGCGGGCCCGTCCCGCGTCAAGTCAGACGCTTGACGGGCCCGCAGGGTTACCTACTTGGCGCACTCGACCTTGTCCGCCGTGGATTTGTCGACCGAGTCCGGCACCTTGGCCGGAGCCGTGAGCGAGACGCCCGCGCCCTCGAAGTCCTTGCCCAGCGTCAGCGTCATCGTCGGCAGACCCTGGGCGTTGGTGACGCTCTTGCCCGGCTTCAGCGCGGTCCCGGGCAGCCCCATGATGGCGGCGAGCTTGCGGGCCTGCGCCGCCTGGTCGGGCGCGTACTCGAGCGTCGTCCTGCTGAGTTCCTGAGGCGCGTTGCCCGCGTTCTCGGACTTCGTCACGCCCTCATCATTCTGCAGCCAGCTGAGAGTGGCCTGTGCGCTGCCGGCCTCGGCGCCTCCGTTCATCACCCGCACCCGCACCTCGGAGGCCGCGGACTGGGTGCCCTTGAGGCGGGCGGCGGCGGCCGCGGCAGCGGCGTTCTTCGACGCCTGCGCCTTCTGCTTCACCTCGGTGAAGGAGACGTCGTCCCTGATCATCTGGAAGACGGTGGGCGCCGTCGCCCGGTTGAGGACGACCGTGGCCTTGACCTTCTCGGCCGGGTTGTCGACCACCGGCACCGTGGTGAAGGTCAGGTTCTTGGTGTTGAGCTTGCCCAGCTCCAGACCGAGGTCCTTGAGCTTGTTGATGCTGTCCAGCTGCGAGTCGACGGTCAGCGCCTTGGTGCCCGCCTCCGCCAGCTTGATCATCTTGCTGGGGCTGGTGAGCGTGTCGTTCGACTTCAGCTTCCGCATCAGCGAGCTGAGGAACTGCTGCTGGATCGCGATCCGGCTCAGGTCGCCGCCGAAGCCCACCGAGTGCCGGGTGCGCACGAACGCCAGCGCCTGCTCGCCCTCGATGGTGTGCGTGCCCTTCGACAGCTTCAGGTGCGAGTCCGGGTCGTCGATGTTCTTCGCCAGGCACACCTCGACCCCGCCGACCGCCGTGGTCAGCGTCTTCACCGCGTTGAAGTCGGCGACCATGAAGTTGTCCGGGGTGATCCCGGTCAGCTCCGTCACCGTCCGCATGGTGCAGCTGGGCGTACGGCCGTCCTGGCCGAGGCTCGTGTTGAAGCGGACGTTCTCCGTGCCCGGGATGACCTTGGTGGAGCCGTCCTCCTGCTCGGTCTGGCAGTCCGGGACGTCCACGATGAGGTCGCGCGGGATGCTCAGCGCGGTCGCGTTCGTCCGGTCCTTGGAGACGTGCAGCAGGATCGTCGTGTCCGCGTGGCCGACGCTGCCGGAGTCGCCGTAGCCCTCGTTGCCCGCGCCGGTGCGCTTGTCGGTGCCGATCAGCAGGAGGTTGATCGCCTTGTCCTTGCTGAAGCCACCGGTGCTCGCGCCGTCGTCCGAGAGGGAGGTGATGTTGTCGTTGAGGTGCTCGAGATAGAGGTAGGCCGCGCCGGCGGTGCCCACCAGGGTGAAGGCGGTGATCCCGCCGGTCCACAGCAGGACCTTCTTCGCCTTCGACTTCTTCTTCTCCGGCCGGCGCCCGCGCCGGCCGGGCGGCGGCTCCTCCGGCACGCCCCGGCGCCGTCGCGGCCCCGGCACGCCCGGCGTGTCCCGGGCCGGCGCCGCCGTACGGCTGCGGACCGCGCCCGTGTCCCCCGGGACAGGGGAGTCGGCTCTGCGGGGTCCGGGGACCGCCGACTGCGGTGCGGAAGGAGTCAGTCGCAGTTCGTATTCGCCGGTGTTCGGATTGAGCACCCACTGGTCTGCGGGATCGATGTTGTCCGCCCGCCCACGGCCTTGCGCGTCCACGGTTGTCCGAATCCTCCGTCGGGGCCACGCGGCGCCTTTCCCCCTTCAAGGCGCTCGGGTCTCGGTCACACAGTGCACGACCCCAGGACGGTCCTCTGGCCGGGTGCACCGGATCGCTCACACTATCCGCCCAGTTCAGCGTCGGGCGACGACGGTGACAAATTCCACGTCCCTACAACCGGGCAATCCATCCCAATTCCTTGAACTGGAGTTCGTCGGAAAGACCCGCTTGGGAAGCGCTTTACCTCGCCGCGGTGCCGCGCGGCCTACGCACAGGTGTCCTCCGCGGCTGTGTTCCCCCGGAAAGTGGGGACCGGTGACGGCGACGATCCGTACGGCTCGTGATCGGACGACTGCGCAGAGCCCGAATTCGAGGGGCCTTCCGGGGTGACGGTCACGGGTCGGTCGGTACGCAGCAGTTCGAAGAGTTTCTCCGCCTCGGGTTCCACGAGTTGGTCGCGATTGGCGTTGTAGACGTACGACTCCCGCGGAACGGTCAGGAACTGCACGCGTTCGGTGGGAATGTCCCGCAGGCCGCGCACGAGTGCGTACAGCCCGCGCAGGCTCGCCAGATCCGGGTCGGTGGTGAGGGACGACGTGGCCGCGTCCAGCACGGGATACAGCTTCACCGGGTTCAGCAGCACGTCGTTGCTCTGCATCTTGGTGAAGAGCGCGCCGAGGAATCGCTGCTGCCGGTCCATGCGGTCGGTGTCGCTGCCGTTCCCGAGGGTCTTGCGGGCGCGGACGTACCCGAGGGCCTGCTCACCGTTGAGCCTCACCCGCCCCGCCGGCAGCCGCAGCTTGGCCGCTTTGTCGCGAATCGGCTCCTTGAGGCAGACCTCCACCCCGTCCACGGCGTCGACCATCTCCTTGAACCCGCTGAAGTCGACGACGACGTGATGATCGACGCGGATCCCGGTGAGTTTCTCGACCGTCCGGATCGTGCAGGCGGAGCCGCCGGCCTGGAAGGCGTAGTTGAACATCGCGAACATCGGCTCGGTCCGCGTCCCGTCCGACCGCCGGCAGCTCGGCACGTCCACCATCAGGTCGCGGGGTATCGAGACGGCGGTCGCGCTGCGCCGCCCGGCGGCCAGGTGCAGCAGGATCGTCGTGTCCGACCGCTCGGTCCCCGAGTCCCGGCCGTACTCGCGGTTGCCGGACCCCGAGCGCGAGTCCGACCCGATCAGCAGGATGTTCCGCGCGTCCTTCACCAACGCGGTCGGCCGCTCCTTCGCGTACCGCCCGAGCTCCGCCGCGGCGGCCTCGTCGGGCGTGATGTTCCCGTCGAGCTTCGCGTACAGCACCCACCCGGCCACCCCGCTCGCGACGACGAGCAGCGCGACCGCCCCCACCCCGTACCGCACCCACCGCCGCCGCCGACGCCGCACGACCCCCGGCCCCCAGCCGGAGCCCCCCGCCCCCGGCCCGAGGCCCCCGGACACGCCTGCGTCTCTGCTCACCCCGGACTCCACCCCTCCTGCTCGCCGTACGAACGACGTGCCGTGCCGCGAACGTCGTGCCGCTCCTACGACGATGGCCCGGGTGGGGCGGGGGTGCGGGTGGGGGTGGTCCAAATGGGTGACGGGGGTGGTGGCGGCTCGGGGGCGCAGGGGCCGGTGGCGGCCGGGCCGGCGAGAGAGGGGTGGTGAGGGGCCGGGGGAAGGTCCGGCGAGGGGTCGGCCGACGATTCCGGTGGCCCGGCGGGCACCGCCCGAGAGGGCGCCGAGCCTGGCCGCGCCGGTCCCTGCCGAGCCGGGGTCTGGCCGCGCCGGTCCCTGTCGAGCCGGGGTCTGGCCGCGCCGGTCCCTGTCGAGCCGGGGTCTGGCCGCGCCGGTCCCTGTCGAGCCGGGGTCTGGCCGCGCCGGTCCCTGTCGAGCCGGGGTCTGGCCGCGCCGGTCCCTGTCGAGCCGGGGCCTGGCCGCGCCGGTCCCTGCCGAGCCGGGGCCCAGCCGTGCCGTGTCCCTATCGAGCCGTGGCCGTCACCCGTTCGCTGTCGATGCGTTTGGCCACGGTCTCCTCGGGCGCCTGGTCGAGGTTCGGGCAGAGCACCACGGAGGCGCCGCTGGCCAGCGGCGCGTACAGCCCGGCGCTGAGGCCCTCCCAGGTGTCGTACGACAGTCCGGACAGGAGCCGGGAGCCGGGGCCGGTCAGTCCGAGGTCCGCCGCCTCGGCGCGGGCGCGTTCCACGATCTCCGCGCCCGTGTACTCCGCGCCGGCCACGATGAGCGCGGGCTCCTCCGGGTCCACGGGCGCGTACGGCACGAAGCGGTCCCCGTGGCTGGGGACGTCGACGGCGTAGTCGGCGTAACCGTCCGGCGGGGCCGGGACGAAGCGTCGGCCGAGCGGCGCGAGCGAGAGGGCGTACCGCTCGCCCCGGCAGGCCAGCCCCGCCTCGAAGTGACCGGGCCCGGCGACGACGAAGTCCGCGCGCGCCGGGTCCCCGGCGACGTCCGCGACGACCCCGGTCGACGAACACGCCAGCAGCCACACCGCCGTCTGCCAGTGCGCGGGCAGCAGCAGCGCGACCCGGTCGCCGGGCTCGGCGGACAGCCCGTCCTGGATCAGATTGGCGGTCTTGGCCACCCAATTGGCGAAAGTGGCCACGGACAATTCGACACGTTCGCCGGTGGCGTCGTCGTAGAAGGTCACCAGTGGGCGCGCGGGATCCGCGGCGAGCGCGGAACGCAGCAGGTCGGCAGGGGTACGGTCGATGGCAGTCACCCGCGCAAGCGTACGCGCCGACCGCGCCGGACACCCGCCGCCGGGCCACCGGTTCGGCGGAACGCGCCCGACGGCCCGTCAGTTCCCCGATGTGCGGATATGTATGGCCCTGTCCAGGATCGGTCGCATGCGTGGATTGCTTGCTTCCTCGATCGGTGTCACCTGTACGGCGGCCCTCGCCCTTCCGTTGGCGCCGCCCGCCACCGCGGCGACGGCGCGACCGGCGCCGACCGTGGAGACGACCGCCGCCGCGGCCCTGGCCACGAGCCCCGCCGCCCCGCTCCCCGGCAGTACCCAGTCGCTGCCTCTGACCTCCCCCGCCCGCGACCGCGCCCCCGGCGCGGAGCAACAGGGCCTGCCCCGCCGGGACGTACACCCCTTCTCCCTCGTGGGCGTCGTCTGGGACGACCCGAACGCCGAACTGCACGGCCGCGTCCAGGTCCGCACCCGCGCCGTCGGCACCGGCGCCTGGTCCGGCTGGCAGGACCTCGAGACCCACAACGCCGACCACGGCGCCGACCCCGACACGCCCGAACGCACCGCGCTCGGCGTCCGCGGCGCCACCGCGCCCCTGTGGGTGGGCGACTCCGACGGCGTGGAGGTCCGCGTCGTCCCCGCCGCCGGCATCCGTACGGAGGACACCGCCCGCGGCCCCCTCACCGCGTCGGCGGCCCTTCCGCTCCCCGCGGGCCTGCGCGCCGAACTGGTCGATCCCGGAACGGAGCCCGCCGCCCACGCGCCCGTTGGCCCGCCCCGCAGCCGTGCCCTGACCCGGCAGGCCCCCGTCGACGCCCCGCGGACGGCGACCGCGACGACCACTCGGGCCGTCGCCGCCTCCGCCGCCAACACGGACCTCGCCCCCCTCGGCGCCACCGAGATCCCCGCCCTCGACCGCACAGGAACCGAACACGAACTTCTCTCCCTGCGCCAAGGGGAACTGACGGACAGCCAGCGAGTGAAGCCCTACATCGGCCCGCGCCCGCGCATCGTCACCCGGCGCGGCTGGGGCGCCGACGAGAGCATGCGGGAGACGGCGTTCCGCTACACGAGGACGGTCAAGGCGGCCTTCGTGCACCACTCGGCGACGGGCAACAACTACACGTGCTCCCAGGCGCCCTCGGTCATCCGCAGTATCTACCGCTACCACGTCAAGAGCATGGGCTGGCGGGACATCGGCTACAACTTCCTCGTCGACAAGTGCGGAAACATCTACGAGGGCCGCGCCGGGGGAGTGACCAAGCCGATCCTGGGCGCCCACACCCTGGGTTTCAACACCAACAGCATGGGGATCGCCGTTCTCGGTACGTTCAGCGCCTCGAAGCCGTCCGCCGCGGCGGTGAACGCCATCGCCCGTCTGACGGCGTGGAAGCTTGGCCTGTTCGGGGCGAATCCGCGCGGAAAGACATACCTGAAGTCGGGTGGTGGCAATCTCTACGCAAAAGGTAAGAACGTACGACTGAACGTGATCTCCGGCCACCGGGACGGTTTCGCCACGGAATGCCCAGGACGGCAGCTCTACGGCAAGCTCGCCTCGGCCCGCTCGACTGCGGCCCGCTACCAGGGTCGTTGAGGCGGGCCCGGGACGCCCGGGCCTGGGGAGGCCCCGGCGGAAACCGGAGGCGGCGGAGGACACGTCCAGTGGGGGGCACATTCCACAGCCGTCGGGGGGACAGCGCATGGAACACCGCATGCAACACCGCACGGCCATCGAAGTTGCCACGCAACGGTCTGCATACACTGGCCGGCCGAAAGACAGTTCGGCCGGTCCCGGCAGGAAGCAGAGACGAAGGTGACAGAAGCGATCCTCCTGGTCGGCGGCAAGGGCACCCGGCTGCGCCCGCTCACGGTGCACACGCCCAAGCCCATGGTCAGGGCGGCGGGGGTGCCGTTCCTGACGCACCAACTGGCGCGGGCGAGGGCGGCGGGCGTGGACCACATCGTCCTCGCGACGAGCTATCTGGCGGAGGTCTTCGAACCGTACTTCGGCGACGGCTCGTCGCTCGGCCTGCACATCGAGTACGTCACGGAGGAGGAGCCCCTCGGCACGGGCGGCGCGATCCGCAACGTCGCGTCCCGGCTGCGCTCGGGCCCCGACGACCCGGTGCTCGTCTTCAACGGCGACATCCTCACGGGCCTGGACATCAGACGGCTGGTGGCCACCCACGAGTCGTCGTCGGCGGACGTCTCGCTGCACCTGACGAGGGTGACGGACCCCCGGGCCTACGGCCTGGTCCCCACCGACGACACCGGCAAGGTCCTGGCCTTCCTGGAGAAGCCCCAGACCCCCGAGGAGATCGTCACCGACCAGATCAACGCGGGCGCGTACGTCTTCCGCCGCTCGGTCATCGACACGATCCCGCTGGGCCGCCCGGTCTCGGTGGAGCGCGAGACGTTCCCCGACCTCCTCTCGGCCGGCGCCCACCTCCAGGGCATGGTCGACTCGACGTACTGGCTGGACCTGGGCACCCCGGCGGCCTTCGTCCGGGGCTCGGCGGACCTCGTCCTCGGCCGCGCCCCGTCCCCGGCCGTCCCCGGCCGCTGCGGCGACCGCCTCGTCCTCCCCACCGCCACGGTCGCCCCCGACGCGAAACTCACCGGCGGCACGGTGGTGGGCGAGGGCGCCTTCGTCGCCGAGGGCGCGCGGGTCTTCGGCTCGACAATCCTCCCCGGCGCGGTGATCGAACCCGGCGCCGTCATCACCGACTCCCTCATCGGCACCCGAGCCCGCGTCGGCGAACGCTCCGTCCTCACCGGCACGGTCATCGGCGACGGCGCCATCGTCGGCCCCGACAACGAACTCCGCGAAGGCGCCCGAGTCTGGTGCGACGCCCGCATCCCCGCAGGCGCGGTGCGCTTCTCTTCCGACCAGTAGACCGAGACACGGAAGTACGGGGGCACACGCCCAGAGGGCGGCGCCTCCGTACTTGCTTGGCTGGAGCGGGGGCGGGGTGGTGGCGAGAGAAGGGGTGTTGGGGGAGCCCTGTCGGGGGTGCAGGGGGCAGGAGCTCTGTCAGGGGTGCAGGAGGGGCGCAGCCCGCCGGGATCCTGGGGCACGGCTCCACCGGGCCCCAGGGGCACGGCCCTCCCAGGTTCAGGGACAGCCCGGAGCGGAGCACGGCCGCAGCCCCGCCGGGGGTCTGGGGGCGGAGCCCCCTGGTGGGGTCGAAGGGGCGGAGCCCCTGGAGGACGGGAAGGGTAGGGGCGGCGGGGGCGAAAACACCCCCAGGGCACCCCCCTCCCGCCCCTCACAACCGCCCGATGTCCCCCCTGGGCATCCGCGGCGCCCGCCGCTCCGGCACCTTCCCGCTCAGCAGAATCAACCGAGCCGCCCGATGCCGCTGCCCCGCGTACGGCTCCAGCAACGACAACATCACCGAGTCGTCCGCCCCCCGATCCCCCGCCAACGCCCACCCCACGATCCCCGGCAGATGCAGATCCCCCACAGTCACCGCATCCGCCGCCCCATGACTCCGCTGCACCACCTCCGCCGACGTCCAGGGCCCCACCCCCGGCACAACCTCCAACCGCGCCTGCGCCTCCGCCGGAGGCATCCGCACCGCCTCCTCCAACCGCCCCGCCACCCGAACCGCCCGCAGGATCGTCGACGCCCGCTTGTTGTCCACGCCCGCCCGATGCCACTCCCAGGACGGAATCAACGCCCACGTCCGCGGCGCCGGCATCACCCACAGCCGCCCGCCCGCCGCAGGCCCCGGCGCCGGCTCCCCGAACTTCCGCACGAGCAACCGCCACGCCCGATACGCCTCATCGGTCGTGACCTTCTGCTCCAGGATCGACGGGATCAACGACTCCAAAACCAGCCCGGTCCGCGTCAACCGCAACCCCGGCCGCCGATGCCGCGCCATCGCCACCACCCGATGCCGAGGCACGAACGCATCCGGATCATCCGCCGCCCCGAGCATCTCGGGCATCTGATCGAGCAGCCACTCCGCCCCGGGCCCCCAGGCCTCCCCCCGCACACCACCGCCACCAGCCGCTACGCCGACCCGCAACGTCCCGGGCCCGACAGGCGTCAGACTGGCCCGCCACACCGACCCGTCGGGCATCGCCCGGAAGGTCGGATCCCCGGGCCCACGCCGCAAGGGCCCCAGCACCAGCCCGAGATCGAGCGGCCCCTGAGGCACCCAGGTCCGCACCCGTCCCGCCGCAGAGCCCTGCCGCGGCACCCCCGCGGGCACGGCGACTTCCCCACCGCGCACGGTCGTACGGGTGGGCCGCGGAGCGAACCGTCCTGCCACGAATAGGTCCTAACGCGATCTTGGGGGAGCGGAAAACGGAAGAGAGAGAAACCAGACCAGATCAGACCAGAACCCGACCCAGAACCAGATCAGAATCGGAACCCGAACCAGACCAGAACCAGAACCGGATCCGGAAGGCGAGGAGCAGCAAGCCCCACAGCCGAGCGCCGGAGTCCTACGAGGGTAGGCCGACCAGAGCGCCCCCACCGAGCCCCCAGCCCCTCACCGCACCTCGACAAACCCCCCAGCATCCCGCTCAGGCCGCGCCCGGGGCTCCTCCGCCGCGTGCCCCACGGCCACCGCCCCCATCGGATCCCACCCTTGCGGCAACTCCAGCACCTCCCGCACCACATCCCGGCAGAACATCGTCGACGACACCCACGCCGACCCCAGCCGCTCCCCGGCCAGCGCGACGAGGAAGTTCTGCACGCCGGCCCCGGCCGCGACCACGAACATCTCCCGTTCGGCGGCGTCCCGCCGAGCGTCCCCGTACGTGTGCGCCCCGTCCATCACCAGGCACGGCACGACCAGGTACGGCGCATTGCGCAGCACGTCCCCCCGCCGTACCCGCTTGGCGATCGACTCCTCCGACTTGCCGTCCCGCCGCAGGTCCGCGATCCACGCGTCCCGCATCGCGTCCAGCAGCCGGACCCGTGCCTCCTGCGACTCCAGCAGCACGAACCGCCACGGCGTCGTGTGGTGCGGCGCCGGCGCCGTGACGGCCGCGGCGACGGCCCGTCGTACCGCACCGGGGTCCACGGGCTCGTCCGTGAAGGACCGCACCGTCCGCCGCTGGGTGACCGCCAGTCGCACCGCCTCGGACGTACCGAGCCGGAACATGTCGTCGCGCGCGCCGCGCACCATGGCCCGCGCCCCTTCGTCGTCGCCGTCGGCGGCGACGACGTGCCCCAGCCCACGCACCACGGCCACGGGCAGCCCGGCGGCCTTCCCCTTCACGAGGTCCCCCGCGGCGGCCAGCTCGTCCGCCGTCGCGACGACCGTGGCGCTCAGCGGATTGCCGTACGCGTCCGTACCGCCGCGCAGATCGTCCAGCACCCGCACCCCGGCGGCGCCGATCGCCACGTCCGTGAGCCCCGCGCGCCAGGGCCGCCCGAAGGTGTCGGTGACGACGACACCGACGTCGACGCCGAGGGCGCCGCGCAGCCCGTCCCGGATCGCCCGCGCGGACGCGTCCGGGTCCTCGGGCAGCAACAGCACTGTGCCGGAAGGGGTGTTGGAGGAGTCGACACCTGCCGCGGCCATCACCAGCCCCTGCCGGTTCTCGACGATCCTGAGGGCCCCGCGCCGGGCCACGACCCGGACGGTCTCGGCGTCGATCGCGGCCTCCCGGTCGTCCGCCCGGACGACGCGGCCCTCGGCCTTGGACACGATCTTCGACGTCACCAGCAGCACATCACCGTCGGCGAGCCCCGGCTCGGCGGCGGCGATCAACTTGGCGAGGTCGTCCCCGGCCTGCACCTCGGGCAGGCCGGGCACGGCCCAGACCCGGTAGCCGTTCTCGGGTGCTCCGCTCACGCGCCCCGCACCTCCTCCGCCAGCGCCAGCGCCTCCCGGGCCATCTGCGCGGCCGCGTCGAGATCGGTCATCATCAGCGGCACGGCCCGGCAGCGGATTCCGGCGGCCTCGACGCGCTCCACCACATCCGCGTCCACCGTGTCCACGAGCCACCCGTCCAGCAGCCCCGACCCGTAGTGCTCGGCGACCGCCGCGGCCGTCGACTCCACGCCGACCGCCGCGAGCACCTTGTCGGCCATGCCGCGCACGGGCGCGTCCCCGACGATGGGGGACAGGCCCACCACCGGCACCCCGGCGTCGGCGATCGCCTCCCGGATGCCGGGCACGGCGAGGATCGTGCCGACGGACACGACCGGGTTCGACGGCGGGAAGAGGACGACGTCCGCGGCCGCGATCGCCTCCAGGACGCCCGGCGCGGGCTTGGCCTGCTCGGCGCCGACGGGCACGACCGCCTCGGCCGGCACCGACGCCCGCAGCCGCACCCAGTACTCCTGGAAGTGCACCGCCTTGCGCTCCCCGTCGACCTCGACCGCCACATGCGTCTCGACGCGGTCGTCGGTCATGGGGATCAGCCGTACGCCCGGCTTCCACCGGTCGCACAGTGCCTCGGTCACCGCGCTCAGCGGATACCCGGCGCCGATCATCTGCGTCCGCACGATGTGCGTGGCGAAGTCCCGGTCGCCCAGCCCGAACCAAGCGGGCCCGACGCCGTACGCCGCGAGCTCCTCCTTCAGGTGGAAGGTCTCGTCGGCCCGCCCCCAGCCCTGCTCCTCGTTGATGCCGCCGCCGAGCGTGTACATCACCGTGTCGAGGTCCGGGCAGACCTTCAGCCCGAAGAGGTGGATGTCGTCCCCGGTGTTGCCGATGACCGTGATGTCGGCGTCCGGCACGGCCCGCTTCAGACCACGCAGGAACCGGGCACCGCCGATGCCGCCTGCCAGAACCACAATGCGCATTGAAACAGTGTGTCAGCCGCCAGGCTGACTCGTTGAGGGGTGGTGGCCGGGCGACGGGTGGGACAGTCTTGCAGGCGGGTACGACAACCCGTCGCGCAAGTCGTTCTTCGGGTCTTCAGGCGGTCACCGTGCGCGGCTCGACCCGGCCGTCGCAGTGAGGGGCGGTGTGCATGGGCATCTCGGTCAGGCCCGGGAAGTAGACGTGCAGGCTGACCGCCGGCTCGAGCGCGTCGTTGACGACCTCGTGCACATAGCCGGGCGCGAACACCCGCTGCGCTCCGGCGCCCAACGCGCGCGTGCCGCGCTCGGTGCGCTCGGTCAGCGCGCCGTCCAGGACGGTCAGCACTCCGGAGGAGCGGCCGTGGTCGTGCAGTCCGCTGCCCTGCCCGGGAACCCAGGACAGCAGCCACACCTCGTAGCCGGGACCGGTGCGCAGCCGGTGGTACCAGCGCGTCGTCGCGTCGTACTGGACGAGGTGCTCCCACTGGGAGCGGTCGGCGGCGATGGAGCGGGCCAGGCCGACGAACTCGGCGACGGTGGCCGGGTGCTCGCGCTGAGCCTGGAGGAGGTGCGGGACTTCGAGGATGTCGCCGGCGATCTGGAGGTCGCTGTCGCTGTTCATGGGGTGCGGTGGTTCCTCGGCGGAAGAGAAGAGGGGGGCTGGGTGTCGCGTACCGTCCGCCCGGGTCACGGGCGAGCGGGATGCCCGGGTCCGGGCGTGGGAACAAGCAGCCGAGTCGCAGGGACTCAGGAGCAGCTGGAACGCGTGGGGCTCAACAGCTGGAACAGCAACAACAGCTACAGCGAGCGCGGGCAGCACCGTGGGACCCGGCGGTGCGGGTCGAGGTGGGCGCCAAGTTCGCGAGCATGCCCACAAGGACACCGGTTCACACCTTGGCTGTCAACTCGACGGCCAGGATGTGGGACCGGTTCACCTCATCAGGTTCACCTCTCAGGTGAAAGGTTTGTGCAGGCCCTCACCGGGACACATGGCGCACATGCCGGGCGCGCAAGCCTCGTTGCGACCCCGTGATCCAACTGTGATCCGGTTCGCTTCCGCGCGCGTGTCGGAACGGGATCGAACCCCTGGGCGTCCTTCCCCGTACAGGCGCTGTGCGGGGCCGGTGGTCCGTCGGGGCCTCATCTGCCTGTCAAGGTTTATGGTGATTTGAACACTTACCGCATGGCCTTGGTTCCGCAGAGTGAATCAGGGGCCCAATAGCAGATCTCGGCTTGACTCGCCCGGAGCAGCACACTTGTAATTTCACTCGTGTCGTTCAGCCGAAAACGGTAACGGCAACGTCACGGGGACTGCGAAAGACAGAGCGAGGGGCGCACATGACCGAGCTGGTGCAGCAACTGCTGGTCGACGACGCGGGTGAGGAACTCGGCTGGCAGGAGCGCGCACTGTGCGCCCAGACCGACCCCGAGTCCTTCTTCCCCGAGAAGGGCGGCTCCACCCGCGAGGCCAAGAAGGTCTGCCTCGCCTGCGAGGTCCGCTCCGAGTGCCTCGAGTACGCCCTCGCCAACGACGAACGCTTCGGCATCTGGGGCGGCCTGTCCGAGCGGGAGCGCCGCCGGCTGAAGAAGGCCGCCGTCTGAGAGGCCGCGCCAGGTACGGCCGGACATCGGCACCACGTATCCACAAGGCGGTGCGACGGCCCGTCGCAGGTGGGGTTGTCCACAGGCGGCGGGCCGCCGCCATGCCCAGCCGATAGTGTGGTCGCTCGTCCGAGACGCCCCGCCGCCCTCACGCGGCGCAGGCGCCCACCGCAGTCCATCGAACCGGGGCCCGTACCTCGATGTCCGTGCACAGCCACACGGCAGCCCAACACGACGCTGCCACACCTGAGTTCCCGCGTCATGTGGTGACCGCGGTCCTCGTCTCCCACGACGGTGCCCGCTGGCTGCCCGACGCGCTCGCCGGGCTGCTCGGCCAGGAGCGCCCCGTCCAGTCCGTCATGGCCGCCGACACCGGCAGCGCGGACGACTCCGCGCAGCTGGTCACCGACGCCCTCGGCGCCGACCGTGTCCTGCACCTCGCCCGGCGCACCGGATTCGGCCAGGCCGTCGAGGAGGCCAACCGCACGGCCCCGGTCCTCAGCCCCGAGGAGCTGCCGTACCTGAAGCGCCCCAGCGGCTGGGACCCCGTCACGCGCACCTGGCGCGACGACGCCTACGACCTGCCGGAGCTCCCGTACGGCGAACCCGTCCAGTGGCTGTGGCTGCTGCACGACGACTGCGCCCCCGAACCAGACGCCCTGGCCGAACTGCTGCGCGTCGTGGACAACGAACTCGAACTGGGCCGCGACGACGTGGCCGTCGTCGGCCCCAAGCTCCGCGGCTGGTACGACCGCCGCCAGCTCCTCGAGGTCGGCGTCACCATCGCCCACTCCGGCCGCCGCTGGACCGGCCTGGACCGCCGGGAACAGGACCAGGGCCAGCACGACCACGTCCGGCCCGTGCTGTCCGTGTCCACCGCCGGCATGCTCATCCGCCGTGACGTCTTCGAGGAGCTCGGCGGCTTCGACCGCCGCCTGCCCCTCATGCGCGACGACGTCGACCTGTGCTGGCGCGCGCACGCCGCCGGCCACCGCGTCCTCGTCGCCCCCGACGCCGTCGTACGACACGCCGAGGCCGCCTCCCGCGAGCGGCGCGCGGTCGACTGCGCGGGCCGCACCACGGCCTCCCCGCACAAGGTCGACAAGGCCGGCGCCGTCTACACCCTCCTCGTCAACAGCCGTACCGCCCTGCTGCCCTGGATCCTGGTCCGCCTGGTCCTCGGCACGCTGCTGCGGACCGTCGCCTACCTCGTCGGCAAGGTGCCCGGACAGGCCGTCGACGAGATCCGCGGTCTGCTCGGCACGCTGCTGCGGCCCGAGAAGATCATCGCCGGGCGGCGCAGGCGCGGCCGCCCGCAGGTCGACAAGGACGAGCTGCGGACGCTGTTCCCACCGCCCGGCGCGACCGTGCGGGCCACCGTCGAGCAGGTCGCCGGCAACTTCTTCGGCGCCTCCGACGCCGAGACCACCACCGGCGCGGGGCGGCACGGCGGCGCCATCGAGTCCGGCCCCGGCGGCGACGACGCCGACTTCCTGGAGATCGAACAGTTCGCCCGCCTCAAGCGCGTCGCCCGCAAGCCCGGACCGGTGCTCTTCCTGGTCCTGCTGCTCGTCTCCCTCGTCGCCTGCCGCAACCTCCTGGGCGGCGGCGCGCTCGCGGGCGGCGCCCTGCTGCCCGCCCCGGCCGACGCCTCCGAACTGTGGTCGCGCTATCTGGACGCCTGGCACCCGGTGGGCGCGGGCGGCACCCCGTCAGCGCCGCCCTACCTCGCGATCGTCGCGCTGCTGGCCTCCCTGCTGTTCGGCTCGACCGGCCTCGCCGTCACCGTCCTGCTCGTCTGCTCGGTGCCGTTGGCCGGCGTCACCGCCTACTTCGCCTCCCGCACGTTGGTCGCCTCCCGCCTCCTGCGCGCGTGGGGCGCCGTCGTCTACGCCTTCCTGCCCGCCGCCACCGGCGCCCTCGCCGGCGGACGTATCGGCACCGCCGTCCTGGCCGTCCTGCTGCCGCTCATCGCGCGCGCGGGCATCGCCGCGAGCGGCCTCGCCCACTCCTCCGGCGCGCGCGGCAGCTGGCGGGCCGCCTGGGCGTACGCGCTGCTGCTGACGATCACCACCGCGTTCACGCCGATCGTCTGGCCCGTCGCCCTGGTCCTCGGCCTCGCCGTCCTCGCCGTGCGCCGCACCGACATCCCTGCCTACGGCCTGCGCTTCCTGGCCCAGCTCGGCACGCCCCTGCTGATCCTCGCGCCCTGGTCGCTGTCGCTGCTGCCGCTCGGCTTCTTCACCGAGGCCGGCCTGGAGTACGGCCCCTCGGCGGCCTCCGCGCTCGACCTGCTCGGCGCCAGCCCCGGCGGCCCCGGCACGGTCGACGGACTGATGCTCATCGGCATCGTGCTGGCGGCGCTCGCCGCCCTGCTGCGCGGCGAGCGCCAGTTCGGGATCTGGACGGCCTGGGCGGTCGCCCTGGTGGGCCTCGTCTTCGCCGTCCTGTCCAACAGCTCCACCTGGGCCGGCCCCGCCACCCTCGTCTACGGCATCGCCCTGCTCGCCGCCGCCGTCCTCGGCGCCGACGGCGCACGCGCGCGTGTCGCCGAGCAGAGCTTCGGCTGGCGCCAGCCGGTCGCCGCCCTCATCGCCTTCGCCTCGGTCGCGGGCCCGCTGCTCGTCGCCGTCGGCTGGATGCTCGGCGGAGCCGACGGCCCGCTGGAGCGCCGCGACCCCGTCCAGGTGCCCGCGTTCGTCGCCGAGGAGGCCCGCAACCGCGACCAGTCCCGCACCCTCGTCCTCGACAGCGACTCCACCGCCCACGTCGGCTACATGCTGGTCCGCGGCTCCGGCGCCCGCCTCGGCGACGCCGAACTCGCCGCCGCCGACGGCGAGAACGCCCGGCTCGACAAGGTCGTCGCCAACCTCGTCGCCGGCTCCGGCGCCGACCAGGCCGACCAGCTCGGCCAGTTCGCCGTCGGCTACGTCCTCGTCCACAAGGGCGCACCCCGCGAGGTCACCCGCGTCCTGGACGCCACGCCCGGCCTGAAGCGGCTCAGCCAGCAGGACGGCAGCGCCCTGTGGCGGGTCAACCGGGAGGTCTCCCGCGCGGCGATCGTCACCGAGTCCGGCAAGGGCACGGCCACTCCGGTCGCCGCGGGCCCGGTCGACATCCACACCAGGATCCCGGACGGCGCCGACGGCCGGATCCTGCGCCTGGCCGACGCCGCCGCCGACGGCTGGACCGCCACCCTGGACGGCAAGCCGCTCACCCGCACCACCGTCGACGGCTGGGCCCAGGGCTTCGAACTCCCCGCCTCCGGCGGGACCCTGGACGTCACCTACGACGACCCGTTCACCCACACCGCCTGGCTGTGGGCGCAGGGCTTCCTCGCCCTCGTCCTCGTCGTCCTCGCCCTCCCCGGCCGCCGCCGAGACGTCGACGACGACCTCCCCGAGGAGGAGCCGCTGCCCGCCCCGGCCACCGCCGGCGAGGGCCGCCGCGCCCGCCGCCTGCGCGCCCAGGCCGAGTCCGAGGAACCCGCCCAGGACGAGGAACTCCCGTCTCCTCCGCAGGAGGAGACCCCGGTCGCGGTGCCTCAGCAGCAGTCCTACGGAGAGTGGGACACGCCGAGCTACCCGGGCGGCGAGTACGGCGGCTACGGCGACGAGCAGTACCAGGGCGCCCAGCAGCAGTACCCGACGGGCACCTACGACCAGGCGGCCTACGACCCCTACCAGTCCGGCCAGTACGACCCGTACGCCTACGAGGGCAGGCCCGAGGCCGCGGCCGCCTACGACCAGGCCTACCAGCAGGGATACGACCCGTCGTCCTACGGCCAGGGCGGCTACGACCCCGGCTACGACCCGGCCGCCCAGCACCCCCACGGCACCGGCAGCAGCGAGCGCCCCGACGGGAGCCAGCAGTGAAGCGCACGACCCTGTCCCTGATCGCCGGCACGGCCGCGCTCGCCGCCGTCACCGGCTTCGCCACGCTCACCGACCCGGCCGCCCCCGGCACGGACACCGCCAAGGCGGCCGCCGTCCTGCCCGTGGAGCGCACCAGCCTGCTCTGCCCGGCGCCCAGCACCTCCGACCTCGCCGAGACGACGTACACATCGTTCACGCCCGTCACCAAGGGCACGGGAAGCGACGGCACGGCCGAACTCCAGTCCGCCCCCGCGAAGCCCGCCGCCGGGAGCGCCGCGGGCGGCAAGAAGAAGACCGCCGCCAAGCCCGTCCTCACCCCCAAGGCACCCGGCACGCCCGCCACCGGCGACACCTCCGGCGGCGACGCGCCCGCGCTCATCGGCACCGCCGAGGGCAAGTTCGCGCCCGGCTGGACGGTCCAGGAGACCACTCAGGTCACCGCCGGCACCGGCCGCGGCCTGCTCGGCGTCACCTGCACCGCGCCGGACACGGAGTTCTGGTTCCCCGGCGTCAGCACCGCGGCCGACCGCACGGACTACGTCCATCTCACCAACCCGGACGACTCCGCCGCCGTGGCCGACATCGAGCTCTACGACAAGGACGGCGCCGTGGCGACCACGGTCGGCGAGGACATCACCGTCCCGCCGCACTCCAGCGAGCCGATCCTGCTGTCCACGCTCACCGACGAGAAACAGGACAACCTCACCGTCCACGTCAACGTCCGCGGCGGCCGCGTCGGGGCCGCTGTACAGGCCCTGGACGACAAGCTCGGCGGCGACTGGCTGGCCGCGTCCACCGACCCGGCGAGCAGCCTGGTGATCCCCGGCATCCCCAAGGACGCCACAGCCGTCCGCCTGGTCGCCTTCACACCGGGCGACGCCGACGCGGACCTGAAGGTCCAACTCGCCTCCCCCTCAGGTCTGATCACCCCCGCCGGACAGGAGACGCTGCACGTCAAGGCGGGCATGACGACCGCTGTGGATCTGGGCGGCATCACACGCGGGGAGGCAGGTTCGCTCGTCCTGACCCCCACCGACCAGTCCGTGCCGGTCGTGGCCGCCGTACGGGTCGTGCGCGGCAAGGGCGACAAGCAGGAGTCGGCGTTCATCCCCGCCGCGAGCCCGGTCGGCACGCGCGCGTCCGTCGCGGACAACACCGCCAAGGGCTCCACCCTCTCCCTGACCGCCCCCAGGGGCACCGCGAAGGTGAAGGTCACCGCCTCGGCGGGCACCGGGGGAGGCACGGCGGCCGTCAAGACGTACACGATCAAGTCCGGCACCACCCAGGACGTCGAACTCCCCGTCCCCGCGGGCCTGAAGGGCACCTACGCCCTGACCGTGGAATCCCTCACCCCTGTCCCCGTCTACGCCTCCCGCACCCTGACAACCTCAGTGGAGGGCCTCCAGGGCTTCACCATCCAGACCCTCCCGGACGACAGGGGCACGGTGGCGGTACCGCAGGCGGACGAGGACCTGACGGTGCTGCAGAAGTAAGGCTGCGGGGAGCCGCCGATCACGGGCGCCGCCGCAGCCGGCGGCGGCAGGGCAGCCGTCCCTCCGGGCGGGGCACCGCCCGCTCAGTCCTCCCCGTACCGAGGGTCCACCGTCTCCGGAGTCAGCCCCAGCAACTCCGCCACCTGCTCCACCACGACCTCGTGCACCAACGCGGCCCGCTCGTCGCGCCCCTTGGTGCGAATCTCGACCGGCCGCCGATAGACGACGACCCGCGCGCGACGCCCCTCGCGTGCGGGCATCGCCCCGCCCAGCGGCACCGCCTCGTCGTTCCACGGTCCCGGAGTCCCGTCCAGCCGCGGCACCTCCAGCACCAGGAAGTCGATCTCGGCGAGCTGCGGCCACCGCCGCTCCAGCCGCTCCACGGAGTCCTGCACCAGATCCGCGAACACCTCGGCGCGGCTCGCGGCCAACGGCACCTGAGGGGGCGCGATCGGCCCCCGCATGCCCCGGCCGTGGCGATCACGACGACGGGGCCCGGGGCCTGTGGCACGGGGCGGTACGGGGCTGTCCATCACTACCGAAGCGTAGTCCCCGCCGGGCCCGGCCGCCCGACCCCACGCAGCGACCCGCCGCCGTCCGGACGCTCCGCACGGCATGTCGCAGGATGACCATTCCAGCCAAGGTTGGGCTCGATTCCGTATCTCTCCGAGACCGGCGAACTCATGGCAATTGATGGTGTTTGTGCCGAGTGGTGACCGGCCCAGACGACCTTCCTTGCCCCGAGGACTGGCGTTCACGCAGGTCAGCGGGGTATGACTGGAGTGGTCTGTGGGGCGTTTCACAACACGACACGGTGGAGTGACCTGGTGGAGAGTCGTCGCGGCCCGCTCAAGAGTGCGGTACCGTCCAACGTCGTGAGCCCTGTACGTCGCTGTTCGCGCACCGCCTGCGGCCGACCCGCCGTCGCGACGCTGACGTACGTCTACGCCGACTCGACCGCGGTCCTCGGCCCGCTCGCCACCTACGCCGAACCCCACTGCTACGACCTGTGCGCCGAGCACTCCGAGCGCCTCACCGCCCCGCGCGGCTGGGAGGTCGTCCGCCTCCTCGACGGTTCGGCTCCCGCGCGCCCCAGTGGCGACGACCTGGAAGCGCTTGCCAACGCCGTCCGTGAAGCGGCCCGCCCGCAGGAACGTGCAGCCGGAGCCGGCGGCGGAGGCCGGGGCGCGGACCCGATGGAGGTCGCGCGCCGCGGCCACCTGCGGGTTCTACGGTCGCCGGACAACTGAGCCGCCGCGCCGCGAGAGCGGGCGCACGCCCGGTGACGCGCTGTTGGCACGGACACGACCCTTCCGCTCGGCCGGGAAGCGGGAAATCGCTTTCCGTGTGACGGAGCCGGGGTGGCAGGGGCGCCCGCGACAGGTGCCGCGGGTCTGACCCTCGGTCAGGTCATCGATCAGGCCCTGGACGCCATGGCCTCGGTGGCAGAGAGTCAGACGCCCACTGCCCACACCATCTCCCTGCCGTGGCCGCTGTCTTGGTCGGCCCTGTGGACGGCCGGCGTGGTCTGCGCGCAACCTGGCCGCCCGCCCGGCGTACGGAATCGCCTTCGCCGTCAACCAGTTCGCCGCCTCCGCCCTGACGCCTCCGCGTAACTCGCCCGAGTCGGCGCAGCCGACGCCGACGCCGACGCCGACGCCGCCGCCCTGGCCGCCGTACGCACGCGCGCGTGCTTGATGACCCGAGGCGGTCCGCGCCTCCGTGTCGACGGGGTGGCCACGGCGGCCGTCCCGGGCCTCGTCGTGGCCGGCCGGGGCTCACCGGCACCCGGACCGGGTGCTTCCGTAAGGGCGGCTCTGACCTGAGGTTATGCGGTGGATCACACGCGAGGTGACGTCTGTGGGTCGGACACGGCGGACCCCCAGCGGACTGTCGGTCGCTCCGGGTAGTTTGTGGTGACTCACAGGACTTTCAGGAAGGTTTGGCCGTGGCTGCTGATCTGTCGCAGATCGTGAAGGCGTACGACGTACGCGGAGTGGTCCCGGACCAGTGGGACGAGTCGCTGGCCGAGCTGTTCGGGGCGGCCTTCGCCCAGGTCACCGACGCACGGGCGATCGTCGTCGGCCATGACATGCGCCCCTCCTCGCCCGGCCTGTCCGGCGCCTTCGCCCGCGGCGCGGCGGCACGCGGCGTGCACGTCACCGAGATCGGCCTGTGCTCCACGGACCAGCTGTACTACGCCTCGGGCGCACTGAACCTGCCCGGCGCCATGTTCACCGCCTCGCACAACCCCGCGCAGTACAACGGCATCAAGCTGTGCCGCGCGGGTGCGGCCCCGGTCGGCCAGGACACGGGCCTGGCGGAGATCCGCGAACTCGTTGAGCGGTGGACGGAGTCGGGCGCCCCCGAACCGGCCCCGACCCCGGGAACCATCACCAGGGCCGACACGTTGGAGGATTACGCGGCACACCTCCGCTCACTCGTCGACCTGACGTCCATCCGCCCCCTGAAGGTCGTCGTCGACGCGGGCAACGGCATGGGCGGTCACACCGTCCCCACGGTCTTCGCCGGCCTGCCCCTGACGTCGGTCCCCCTGTACTTCGAACTGGACGGCACGTTCCCCAACCACGAGGCCAACCCCCTCGACCCGGCCAACCTCGTCGACCTGCAGAAGCGGGTCCGCGAGGAGGGCGCCGACCTCGGCCTCGCCTTCGACGGCGACGCCGACCGGTGCTTCGTCGTCGACGAACAGGGCGACCCGGTCTCCCCGTCCGCGATCACCGCCCTCGTCGCCGCCCGCGAACTCGCCCGCCACGGCGGCAAGGGCACGATCATCCACAACCTGATCACCTCCTGGGCCGTCCCCGAGGTCGTGAAGGAGAACGGCGGCACCCCGGTCCGCACCCGCGTCGGCCACTCCTTCATCAAGGCCGAGATGGCCCGCACCGGCGCGATCTTCGGCGGCGAACACTCCGCCCACTACTACTTCAAGGACTTCTGGAACGCCGACACCGGCATGCTGGCCGCCCTCCACGTCCTCGCCGCCCTCGGCGGCCAGGAGTCCCCCCTGTCCTCCCTGGTCGCCCAGTACGACCGCTACACCGGCTCCGGCGAGATCAACTCCACCGTCGACGACCAGGCGGCCCGCATCGCGGCGATCAAGGCCACGTACGGCGCCCGTGAGGACATCACCCTCGACGAACTCGACGGCCTCACGGTCACCTCCAAGGACTGGTGGTTCAACGTCCGCCCCTCCAACACGGAGCCCCTCCTCCGCCTGAACGCGGAGGCGCGGGACGAGGCGACCATGCGGAAGATCCGGGACGAGGTGCTCGGGGTCATCCGGGGCTGAGGGACGGCTCGGCGAGGGGCTCGTGGGCGCGCCCACCCGCGGGGCCGGACCGGCCCCGCGGCCCTGCGGGGCTGACACGGCGTACTTCCGCCTCTCGGCCCCACCGCGCAGGCGAAGGACGGCCCGCTGGGGTCGAAGGGGCGAAGCCCCTGGCAGAGCCGAAGCTGCTGGCAGGGCCGAAGTCCCTGGCAGGGCCGAAGCTGCTTGGCAGAGCCGAAGCTGCTTGGCAGGCCGCAGGGAAAGCCCCCAGAAGGGGGAGCCCCTGGGGTGGGAAACGGCTGGGGCGGCGGGCGCAAGCCCCTCGACGGTCACCCCAACACCCCACCCCCACCAGCGGTACGCTGACCAGGCACATCCGTACAACCACACACCCGCCGCACCCCACACCGCAGCCCCACCCCACCCGAAGGGACACCCCATGCCGCTCGAAGCCGGCCTCCTGGAGATCCTCGCCTGCCCGGCCTGCCACGCCCCCCTCAAGGAGCAGGACACCGAGCTGATCTGCACCGGCCAGGACTGCGGCCTGGCGTACCCCGTCCGCGACGGCATCCCCGTCCTCCTCATCGACGAGGCCCGCCGCCCCGCGTAAGGGCCCCCGGCGCCCAGCCCCGACACCGCGCCCCATTCCAGGGGTGACGAGGGCGACGCAGGGAACACCCATCCCGGACACCCGGCACCCCCCGGCGCCCGCACACCGACGACGACCCGGCGATCGGAGAACTGACGCCATGCTCGACGAATCGCTGCTCGACACGCCGGAGGCCCTGGCCGAGGCGGACCACCGCGCCCTCCTGCGCGGAGCGGCCGAGGCCGGCGCCCGCGTCCGCACCGCGGTCCGGCACGCCACCGAGGCCGGCGTCCCCCAGCTCAAACCGGACGGTCGCCCGCGCGCGATCCTCATCGCGGGCCCGGGCGCCGCCGCCACCTGCGTCGCCGACTTCCTCGCCACCCTCGCCGGCGCCGCCTGCCCGGTCACCCGCCTCGCCCCCACCGGCGTCGCCCCCGCCGCAGGCGCCCTGCGCTGGGAACTCCCCGGCTGGGTCGGCTCCGTGGACCTCCTCCTGATCGCCACCCCCGACGGCACCGAACCCGGCCTCTCGCTCCTCGCCGAGCAGGCCTACCGCCGCGGCTGCACCGTCGTCGCCGTCGCCCCCGCCCGCTCCCCGCTCACCGAAGCGGTGACCGCCGCCCACGGCCTGTTCGTACCGCTGGCGAGCGCGCCGTACGAACACGACGAGCAACCCCCCATCACCGCGTCCGCCCCCGGTGTCCTGTGGGCCCTGTTCACCCCCCTCCTCGCGCTCCTGGACCGCATCGCGCTCCTCTCCGCCCCGCCGGAGGCCCTGGAAAAGGTCGCCGACCGCCTCGACCACATCGCCGAACGCTGCGGCCCCGCCATCGCGACCTACAGCAACCCCGCGAAGACCCTGGCCGCCGAACTCGCCGACTCCCTGCCCGTGATCTGGACCGAGGGCACCTCCGCCGGCCCCACCGGCCGCCGCTTCGCCGCCGCGCTCGCCGAACTCTCCGGCCGACCCGCCGTCGTCTCCGAACTGCCCGAGGCCCTCGCCTCCCACAGCGCCCTGCTCGCCGGCCCCCTCGCCGCGAGCGCCGACCCGGACGACTTCTTCCGCGACCGTGTCGAGGAAACGCCCGCCCTGCACGCGCGCGTGGTGCTCCTGCGCGACCGCCCCATCGGCGGCCTCACCGCCGCCCCCGCCGCCCGTGACCTGGCCCTCAGCCACGACACACCGATCAGCGAACTCGAACCGGAGGCCGGCGACGAACTCGTCAGCCTCGCCGAACTGATCGCCGTCACGGATTTCGCCGCCGTTTACCTGGCGCTCGCCTCGGGAGCCTGATCCGGCGACCGTCCGACCGACCGTCCGCAGACGGACGGCACCCGTCGCGGACACCCGACGACCGACCACCGCGGACACCCGACGACCGGCCGTCGCGCAGAGCCGAGACCGCCGCGGGCCGCCGCGACACACCGAGAGACAGGCAGGCAGAGACACCGCATGGACCGCCTCGACAACACCGTCCGCCCCTACGCCTGGGGCTCCCCGACCGCGATCCCCGGCCTGCTCGGCGTCGAACCGACCGGCGAGCCGCAGGCCGAGATGTGGATGGGCGCCCACCCGGGCGCACCCTCCCGCACCGCCCGGGGCACCCTCGTCGAGGTCATCGAGGCCGACCCGGAGCGCGAACTCGGACCCAGGGCGACGGCCAGGTTCGGCCCCCGCCTCCCCTTCCTCCTCAAGATCCTCGCCGCCGGCGCCCCCCTCTCCCTCCAAGTCCACCCCAACCTGGAACAGGCCAAGGAGGGCTACGAGGACGAGGAGCGCCGCGGCATCCCCGTGGACGCCCCGCACCGCAACTACAAGGACGCCAACCACAAGCCCGAACTCCTCTGCGCCCTCACCGAGTTCGACGGCCTGTGCGGCTTCCGCGCCCCCGCCCGGGCCGCCGACCTCCTCGACGGCCTCGGCGTCGACTCCCTCAAGCCGTACGTCGACCTCCTGCACGCCCACCCCGAGGACGCCGCCCTGCGCGAGGTCCTCACCGCGATCCTCACCGCCGACCCCGAGGAGATGGCCCACACCGTCGCGGCCGCCGCAGCCGCCTGCGACCGCCTCGGCGGCGACTACGCCCCCTACGCCGGCATCGCCCACCACTACCCGGGCGACCCCGGCGTCATCGCCGCCATGCTCCTCAACCACGTCCGCCTCCAGCCCGGCGAAGCCCTCTTCCTCGGAGCCGGCATCCCGCACGCCTACCTCAGCGGCCTCGGCGTCGAGATCATGGCCAACTCCGACAACGTCCTGCGCTGCGGCCTGACCCCCAAGCACGTCGACGTCCCCGAACTCCTGCGCATCGTCCGCTTCGAGCCCGGCGACCCCGGCGTGCTGCGCCCCGAGGCCGCCCCGGACGGCGAAGAGGTCTACGAAACCCCCATCGACGAGTTCCGCCTCTCCCGCTACGTCCTCCCCGAGGGCGCCGCCCCCCACGACCTCACCCTCGCGACCCCGCAGATCCTCCTCTGCACGGCAGGCTCCGTACAGGCGGGCGACCACACGCTGACCCCCGGCCACTCCGTCTTCGTCCCCGCGGGCGAAAAGGCCGAAGTGTCCGGAACGGGTACGGTCTTCCGCGCCACCGTCGTCGCCTGACGCATCCCGCTCCGCCCACCGGGCACACGGATGACGGTCCGGGCTGCAACAATGCCCACCGCAAAGGACGGGCAAAGGGCACGAGCGGCCCCGAGGACCACCCCGAGGACGAAGGGACAACGCGAACACATGAGCGCGTCAGGCGGCACCAGGGCGATCGTGGCGGCACTCGCCGCCAACCTCGCGATCGCGGCATCGAAGTTCGTGGCGTTCGCCTTCAGCGGTTCGTCGTCGATGCTCGCCGAGGGCGTGCACTCGCTCGCCGACTCCGGCAACCAGGCCCTCCTCCTGGTCGGCGGCAAGAAGGCCCAGCGCGAGGCCACCCCGCAGCACCCCTTCGGCTACGGCCGCGAGCGCTACATCTACGCCTTCCTCGTCTCCATCGTCCTGTTCTCGGTCGGCGGCATGTTCGCCATCTACGAGGGTTACGAGAAGCTCCAGCACCCGCACGAGATCGAGCACTGGTACTGGCCGGTCGGCGTCCTGGTCTTCGCGATCCTCGCGGAGTCGTTCTCCTTCCGGACGGCCATCAAGGAGTCCAACCCCCTGCGCGGGAACCACTCCTGGAAGGAGTTCGTGCGCCGCGCCAAGGCCCCCGAACTCCCCGTCGTCCTGCTGGAGGACCTCGGCGCCCTCGTCGGCCTCATCCTCGCCCTCATCGGCGTCGGCCTGGCCATCATCACCGGCGACGGCGTCTGGGACGGCATCGGCACCATCTGCATCGGCGTCCTGCTCGTCCTGATCGCCCTCGTCCTGGCCGCCGAGACCAAGTCCCTCCTCCTCGGCGAGGCCGCCGGCCCGGAGGAGACCCAGAGGATCGAGGCCGCCATCGTCGACGGCGACACCGTCACCCGCGTCATCCACATGCGCACCCTCCACCTCGGCCCCGAGGAACTCCTCGTCGCCGCCAAGATCGCCGTCCAGCACGACGACACGGCCAGCGAGGTCGCGCGCGCCATCGACGCCGCCGAGTCCCGCATCCGCGAGGCCGTCCCCATCGCCCGCGTCATCTACCTCGAGCCCGACATCTACAGCGAGGCCGAGGCGGCCAAGGGCGCCGACCCCGAGGCCACCCCGGGCGGCCCGGCCCACCCCGCGGCCGACCACTGACCCACACTCCACCCCGCGGGGCCCGCCGAACACCGGCGGGCCCCGCGGCTTTCCCCCCTCTCCCACCCCTCCTCACCCAGCGTGATCGGCGTGATCTGTTCGGAGGTGGACTGGGGCCTCCCCGCGCCTCCGGTGTAGCTTGGAACGGAGCCAGACGTCGCTGCTGATGGCGGTCGGGCGGTCCCGTACGGACCGACCGAGGGAGAGAGGGCCTCCGACGGACTGCGCTGCGCGCACGCGGGCATGCCTGTGTCCCTTTCGGGCACCCCTGTGTCCGCCGCCGCGCAGACCAGCCGTACCCAGACCTCGACCCAACCCCGAGGAGCAGCTCGCAATGACGACTGTCGACAACCGACAGGACTTCAAGGTCGCCGACCTCTCCCTGGCCGAGTTCGGCCGCAAGGAGATCACCCTCGCCGAGCACGAGATGCCGGGCCTCATGGCGATCCGCAAGGAGTACGCCGCCTCCCAGCCCCTCGCCGGCGCCCGCGTCACCGGCTCCCTGCACATGACCGTGCAGACCGCCGTCCTCATCGAGACCCTCGTCGCCCTGGGCGCCCAGGTCCGCTGGGCCTCCTGCAACATCTTCTCCACCCAGGACCACGCGGCCGCCGCCATCGCCGTCGGCCCCGACGGCACGCCCGACAACCCCCAGGGCATCCCGGTCTTCGCCTGGAAGGGCGAGACCCTGGAGGAGTACTGGTGGTGCACCGAGCAGGCCCTGACCTGGCCGGACAGCCCCACCGGCGGCCCCAACATGATCCTCGACGACGGCGGCGACGCCACCCTCCTCGTCCACAAGGGCGTCGAGTACGAGAAGGACGGCAAGGTCCCCTCGCCCGACACCGCCGAGTCCGACGAGCACCGCGTCATCCTCGAACTCCTCACCCGCACCGTCGCCGAGACGCCCCAGAAGTGGACCCAGCTCGCGTCCGAGATCCGCGGCGTCACCGAGGAGACCACCACCGGCGTCCACCGCCTGTACGAGATGCAGCGCGACGGCGTCCTCCTCTTCCCGGCGATCAACGTCAACGACGCCGTCACCAAGTCGAAGTTCGACAACAAGTACGGCTGCCGCCACTCCCTCGTCGACGGCATCAACCGCGCCACCGACGTCCTCATCGGCGGCAAGACCGCCGTCGTCTGCGGCTACGGCGACGTAGGCAAGGGCTGCGCCGAGTCCCTGCGCGGCCAGGGCGCCCGCGTCATCGTCACCGAGATCGACCCGATCTGCGCCCTCCAGGCGGCGATGGACGGCTACCAGGTCACGACCCTCGACGAGGTCGTCGACAAGGCCGACATCTTCATCACCACCACCGGCAACAAGGACATCATCATGGCCTCGGACATGGCCAAGATGAAGCACCAGGCCATCGTCGGCAACATCGGCCACTTCGACAACGAGATCGACATGGCCGGCCTCGCCAAGGTCCCGGGCATCGTCAAGGACGAGATCAAGCCGCAGGTCCACACCTGGACCTTCCCCGACGGCAAGAAGATCATCGTTCTCTCCGAGGGCCGCCTGCTGAACCTCGGCAACGCCACCGGCCACCCGTCGTTCGTGATGTCCAACTCCTTCGCGGACCAGACCCTGGCCCAGATCGAGCTGTTCACCAAGCCCGACGAGTACCCGACCGGCGTCTACACGCTGCCCAAGCACCTCGACGAGAAGGTCGCCCGTCTCCACCTGGACGCCCTCGGCGTCAAGCTGACCACGCTCCGCCCCGAGCAGGCCGCCTACATCGGCGTCGAGGTCGAGGGCCCGTACAAGCCGGACCACTACCGCTACTGAGTCCGCAGCCCCGCCGCTGAGGAGCGCACCCGTGCACTGACGCGCCCCTCAGCGCCCGGTCCTCCGAGGCAGGCCCCCGCACCCCCGTGTCGGGGGCCTGCCCCATTGGCCTCCGTCCGGCCGCCGCCACAAGCGCCGACGCCGGCCGCCGAGGTGACCGGACCAGCCCGTCACATCCCAGGACCCCCATGCCCCGCGGCCGTTATTCGCTCCACGATCCGCACGATCACACCCCCCTCGCTCACGAACACTTCCAGTGCGCCCCCGGCCCCTCCGGCTGGCGCTACGTCTCCCAGCTGACCACCCCCACCGGCGATCACACCGGCTCCGTCGACCTCACCCTCGACGCCCTCGGCCGCCCCCTCCGCCTTGAACTCCACGCCGGCAACTGGCAGGTCCGCGGCGCAGCCCTCGACGGCGTCACCTGGGTCCGCACCGACCCCACCGGCACCCACGCCACGGAAGGCAACGTCCAGGCCCATGCCTTCACCGGCACATCCCCCGCCTTCCTCATCGCCATCAGCCGACTCCTACGCCTCACCCCCTCCACGTCCGCGACCCGCGTACGCCTCGTCGCCTTCACCGACCCGGTCCTCGCCCCACACACCGTGGACCAGTCCTGGGCCTTGGTGAACAGAGAAGCACACGCCACTGACAACGGCCCCCTGACCGTGGACGAATACCAGGTCACAGCCCTGGACACGGGCGAACAGCACGCCGTCCACATCGCCGGCGACGTGGTCCTCGCGGCACCCGGCATCGAGCTGGAAGACCTCGAATCGCCCCCGTCGACCTTCGACTGAACCCGTCGACCGAGAAGGGGCTAGGCGGGCGGCACGAACCCCGTGGCCGGACGCTCGGCCGGACGCTCGGCCGGCGGCATCCCCTCCGCAGGCGCCACCGGCCTGTCCCGATGGGAGGCCTCCTGCGCCGCAGGCGGAACCCGGTCGGCGGCACCAAACCGCTGGTCGACCGGCACGACCGGCGCACCATAGGAAGGCGGCGCACCCGGCGCACCGGGGACATGGTGGACATGAGCGACGCCGGACTGCCCGACACCACCCCCGCCTCCGAACGCCCGGCGCGACTCCCGGACCTGCCGCTCCTGCACCACCGCCGCCAGATAAGCCGCCGGCGGCACGCCCTGAGGCACAGGAACCCCGGTAAGCGCCGCCAGATCCCCGGCCAAGCGCTCCGCCATCGCCCAGCCGACCTGCGGATCCAACTGGTTCATCCGCCCCAGGTACTGCCTGGTCGCCAACCACAGACCGTCCGGCACCGCCGACAGATCGAGCCCGGAGAACCGCCCGGCAAGCCACGGCGGCGGAGGCGGCAGGAAACCCGTCCGCGCCACCGGCACCCGCTCCCGCACCACCAGAGTCCCGGCGAAAACGTCACCGAGCCGCCGCCCACGAGCCGACACGAGCGACGCGATACACGCCACCACCCCCGCCGTCAGCAGAATCTCGACCACACCGAGCGCACCCCGCACCAGCGCGTGCCGGAACCTGATCGGCCCACCGTCGTCCCGCACCACACGCAACCCGCACGCCGTCTTCCCCAGCGACCGCCCATGGCTGAGCGTCTCCACCGCGATCGGCCCACCCACCAGCACGAGCAGGAAAGTGGCGATCGACACCGCGACCCGCGCCGCCTCGTCCAAGGACGCAGTGGCCGTCAACAAGCCGATGCTCACGACGACGTAGGCCACCAGGGTCACGGTCACGTCCAGCAACGCGGCCAAGGCCCTGCTGGGCAGCCTGGCAGGCTGCAGCTCCAGCGCCACCGCCTCACCGGTCACCAGCTCACTCACGCCCGCCGTCCCTTCCCTGACCTGCCCCGACAACGGCCAGTCTGCCAAGCTGAGGGCGCACAGCACCGCAGTACGACAAGCTGACATCTACGACCTGACATCTACGACCGGCCGTCGACGAAACAGCCGAGGAGCAGGCACACCGATGGACCTCGACGTCTTCGTCTCCGCCCACCGAGCCGAGTGGGACCGCCTCGACGCCCTCCTGCGCCGGCGCAACCTCACCGGCACCGAGGCGGACGAACTCGTCACCCTGTACCAGCGCACCGCCACCCACCTCTCCCTCATCCAGTCCAGCGCCCCCGACCCACAGCTCACCGGCCGCCTCAGCCAACTGGTGGCACGCGCGCGTAGTGCCGTGACAGGCACCCGACGCGCCTCTTGGCGGGACGTCACCCGTTTTCTCACCCAGTCCTTCCCCGCCGCCGTCTACCGGTCGCGGCACTGGTGGGTGCCCACCGCGCTCGCCTCCACCGCGCTCGCCGCCCTCCTGGGCTGGTGGATCGGCACCCACCCGGAAGTGCAGTCCTCCATAGCGGCCCCCAGCGAACTGCGGGAGCTCACCCGACCCGGCGGCCAGTACGAGACGTACTACTCGAGCCACCCGGCGGCCTCGTTCGCCGCCCAGGTCTGGACGAACAACGCCCAGGCCGCCGCGATGTGCCTGGTCCTGGGCGTCTTCCTGGGCCTCCCTGTCCTCTGGATCCTCTTCCAGAACATGCTCAACCTCGGCGTCGGCATCGGCCTCATGTCCTCAGCGGGCCGACTCGACACCTTCCTCGGCCTGGTCCTCCCGCACGGCCTCCTCGAACTCACCGCGGTCTTCGTAGCCGCCGGCACCGGCCTGCGCCTCGGCTGGACCCTGATCGACCCCGGCCCCCGCACCCGACGCACCGCCCTCGCCGAGGAAGGCCGAGCCGCAGTGGGCACGGCCATCGGCCTCGCCCTGGTCCTGTTCGTCTCAGGCGCCATCGAAGGCTTTGTCACCCCTTCCGGTCTGCCCACCTGGACCCGTATCACCATCGGCATCACCGCCGAACTGGCCTTCCTCGCCTACGTCTACGTCCTCGGCGGCAGGGCTGCCCGCGCCGGAGACACGGGCGACGTCGACGCGGCCGAGCGCAGCGCGACGGTGCCGACGGCCGCCTGATGTGCGAGTGCGCGCGCTGAACTGCTACTCTCCTCTTCGCCCCACAAGAGCCGTTGACACGGAGCGCGTGGGGAGGTAGATTCGAACAGTTGCCTGGACTGGGCATGGATCCGGTCGGCAGCGAGTTAGTATCTATACGGCATCTCGGAACGTTGATTCCGCAGAGCCCCCTCCCGATGAATCGGAAATGAGTGGCCGGTCAGACCGGCCTGGAACTTCTGATAAAGTCGGAACCGCCGGAAAGGAAACCGCGAAACAAAAGCGGGAACCTGGAAAGCGCCGAGGAAATCGGATCGAGAAAAGATCTGATAGAGTCGGAAACGCAAGACCGAAGGGAAGCGCCCGGAGGAAAGCCTGAGAGAGTCTCTCGGGTGAGTACAAAGGAAGCGTCCGTTCCTTGAGAACTCAACAGCGTGCCAAAAATCAACGCCAGATATGTTGATACCCCGTCCCCGGCAGTGATAGCCGAGGATGAGGTTCCTTTGAAAAAACACAGCGAGGACGCTGTGAGCGAGAGGATTATTCCTCCTCTCGTTCCGCTCTCGTGTGTGTGCACCGGATTACCGGTAAACATTCACGGAGAGTTTGATCCTGGCTCAGGACGAACGCTGGCGGCGTGCTTAACACATGCAAGTCGAACGATGAAGC